>DAIRER010000393.1:0-2636 GCA_036795495.1 Pseudobdellovibrionaceae bacterium
TCAAAATATCCTAAGGCTCGTAGGTTTTTTGTTTGGATCAACGGTTGGGTTGGGCTCTGTAAATTTTCACTTGATTTAAAAAGCTGCGAAGACACAAAAGGGTCTTGACGTAGCCACGGGAGATCTCTTTGGGCAATCAACCCTGCTGTATGGGCAGCGTGACAGGTTAAGCAATCCAGAGTCTCTGGAGAGTGAATGTCTGGATTTTCAATTCGAGCGAGGGCTCTTCCTAAAGATAAAAGTTCAGGTTGAGGCTTTCTTGAAAAAAGAGAAGAGTCTTGAATAAATAAATTGATAAGATCGGGTTCTTCTTCGCTGGATTTTGAAGGCCGTGGGAGTATATCTCCTCGGGAATAGTTTTTTTCAGAGCTGAGATTGGTTCTAAAAATTTGTGAAGTGCCACCTGATAATCGAGGAATTTCTATAGTTTTTGAAATTGCATTTTTCTGAACATCATAACCAAAAAAAGCCCACATGTCTCCACCGACAAAGGTTTTCATCGCCGTGACTCTCCAGATATTATTTTCACCGCAATATTTGAGGGTAATCTTTTTAAGCTGATTCATAAATGGACCCGACAAACCCTCTTGATTGATAATTGGATGTATTTGAAGGTGTTGGTTTTGAGGTTGTGATTGATATTTCTCATAGGGAATTAAAATTTGAGAGTACTCCTTCATAAAGTTTTTAAATTCTAACTCTGACAGGGTATAAAAAGAGTGAATGGCGGCATCATCCGTTAGAACTTTGCGTCCCCAAGTGCTTAGAGGTTGCCAAATAAGGCGGATTTGCGGAAAACACTGATTCGCACTTTTAAAGCAAGGATCAATACGCATTCCCACAACACGCAGCTTGGGATAGGTAAATCGGTAGTCCTCGCCATTATTAAAATCTGTTGAAAAGAGAGCCTGGGTTTTAATCCCACCTAAATTCAGATTTAAAGATGAAATTTTTTGAGAAAATGGATTTTCAGAAGGGTCTTGAGTTTTAAAAAGTTCATCCATGTATTTTAAAGGAAGGATTTCTCCATTTTTTTCTGAGGAGTCTGTAGGGCTAAACATTTGGTCATTTTGAGAGTAATTTAATGGAAGAGGAAAAATGAGGGTCATATCGTTAAGTGTCCAATTGGCTGAAAAACCACTGGTTGAGATAGAAAGAACCGCACAAAGTAAAAATAAAAATTTAGACATAACCCCTCCCTTAAAGAGCGCCGAATATAATCTAATTTTTAGAATAAAAAAACCTATTTTATTACGAAATCGACAAAAAACTAGTGGAATCTGGTGTATGAGGCAATTCGCCTTAAATTGAGACACTTGATTATTTTGATACAGATTTTTTATTCCAATATTTTGGAGGTTGGTCGAATATACGTTGAAAGTGTACCGATTTGAGACCAGCTATTTTAGTTTTTTAAATATTACTTTAAACTAGATCTAAGTTGACCGAAGAGTTGAACGTGATGGGAGTTAAGAGTGTCAGTATTTAAAGCGAAATTACAAACATATAAGAGTTTTTTTTATAAGAGCTTATCTTATTCAGCTTTCATGTTACTGATTGCTTCTTGTACATTTGAGGCTTCAATAACAAAGACGGGTCAGTCTGAAAAAACAAACAATATCATTTTAAAGTTAGATGGAAGCCCCATTTCAGCAGAAATCAATGAAGGCAGCTCGATACTTCTATTAATTTCACAATCTAAATCCAGAACAGTTGCAACACCACTGAGTTTAACCATTCGTTCCAATCAGAGTGACATTGCTTCAGTTTTTCCAGATGCCGTTTTGAATAGCCCCAATGAGGGAGTTCTTCAGTTCTCCGTATTACCGAATCAAACTTTTGCGAATATATCCATTTATACGCTTCATAATTTGAGCTTTACGGGTCATCGAGTTTACACATTAAGTTTTTCAACTTCTGATGAGGCGATTGTAAATGAGCTTTCAGATATAAACTTGACAGTAAAAGATTTAGAAACGACACCTTTGATTGGTTTTGCATCTGCAAGCAGTTCCTACAATGAAAATGCGGGTGCTGAATCTGTGGTAGTGTCTTTAAGTTCATCGGCTAGTGAGTCAATAACCGTTCCTTTTACAATCAGTGCTGGAACGGCAACTTTGGGAACAGATTTTAGCATTACTCCAGGCACATTAACTTTTGCAGCAGGAGAAGTTTCTAAATCGATCTCATTTAATATTTTAGAAGATGTGTTGGTTGAAAATGGTCCTGCTGAGAATTTTTCAATTGTACTTGGAACTGTGACCGGTCCTGCTACCTTGGGAACAAACATTCATACCGTAAATATAATCGATAACGATACCGAGAATTTTTCTATATCAAATGTTTCAGCCAACGAAGGTAGTAACATTACATTTACTGTGAGTTTATCGAATGCCTCATTAAGTAATTTGAGTGTAGATTACGCGACTTCAAATGGGACAGCCCTATCAGGAACACACTATACAAGTTCAACTGGAACATTGAATTTTATAGCCGGAGAGACAAGTAAAAACATCAGTATTTCAACAATAGCGATACCTTCAGAAATTTGTGCTGCAGACCGAAGTTTTACAATGACTTTATCGAATGCTGTAGGGGCAAGTGTAGCAATATCTTCGGTCTGCAGCACAAATTTC
>DAIRER010000394.1:0-2634 GCA_036795495.1 Pseudobdellovibrionaceae bacterium
GGATTCGATAAGTTCCTTTTTCGGTCAGGGGCATTTCAACAGTTAATGAGTTAAATGTCTTTATTTTTACACCATCTTTAATAACAACAATTTCGTAAAAAACATTTTTAATTTCTGGAATTGTGACCTTTAGAAAAAGATCTTTTGTGAGTTCTAATCGTGAGCCCATCAAATAAGTATTTTTTTTGTTTTCAATGATTGCATTAAACCCATTAGGGTTTCCTAGAGCATCTACAGCCAAATAGAAGTGACCATTTTTTAAAGCATTAAAAATCTTTTTTTTATCATTTTCAAAATTGCCAGTGAGCTCAGAGTTTAATAAAACGTGATTGCTGACCAATTCAAAGCTTCTTAAATAGCTTGGAAATTTTATTAAATATCCAGAAAAAGGAATTGCTTTGGCAGTAGCTTCACTTCCTGCAAAAGCATTCACGGGTCGCAGTTTAAGCTGTGTATCCCAGAAGTCGACTTCTTCTTCTGGTTCAATAAAAAGGCGTAAAAGTGCTAAACGACTATTAAAAGGATAAATTAATAAACTCCAAAATATAGAGAGTTTATTTTTAGTCCAATGTAATGTGGCTATAGATTTACTGTTGAGTATTTCTATACCATCAATTCCACTAGGCAAATCACCCTGCCATGAGTGTGCCGGAGTTTTAGGTTGAGTTAAAATGGTTAGTTGATCTTTGTTTTCTAGCGGACGCTTTGTAATTATATCGGCCAATCCAATTTGTACATCTCCTAAGGTGGACCCAAGATTTTTTTCTTTAGAAGAATAGTGAATAATTCTAGAGTCTAAATAAGAATATTTTGACCCAACTAATGTAAGAATCCCTTCTTGATAAGAACTATGAAAGCCAGAGTCAGAAAAAGTATTTAGGTCCGTAAACATTATAAAATCAAGACCCGCTTTTTCTGCAGATTTTATAATCTGAGAAAAATCTGAAGATCCAATAGATAATTTTGAACTTACATTTATAACGCCTCGATAGTCAAATAAACCATCATTGGAGTGTACTGAGGATTTTCCACGAGATACGTTAATCTCAAATTGATTAATAATAAATCCATAAATAAAATAGAAAAAGGCTACAAATAAAATCAGTTTTAAAAAGCGCATTGAATTATATTAATTTAAAGACTCCAATATCTTATTGTTTTCATACAACCATTTTCTAAGATCTCTTGGCGCTGTTTCCAGATCAACTTGATCCGGATCTACAGTTAAGTCCTCTTTAATAATTGATTTTAAGGCCGTATTCACGCTTTTTCTTTCTTTTACGCCCCAGTCAAAAGCCTCACTATTCGTAGCGACCAAAAGTTTTGAAGCGGCCATTCGTACATCAAAAGGATACTTAAAAACACTTAACTTTGCAGTCACATTTTTTACGTCTGACTTTGCAGCTGGTGTTTCTTCATCCGTTGCCGCGGTCTTTTTGGCGGTGGGCTTTGCTTCGTCCTCTTTTGATTTTGTAGAAAAAGTAATTTCAAGTTTATTCTCTGATCGAGCCGAGGTGTATTTTAAGGCCAGTTGAGATAATATCGAAGATAAAGGTGAGGAAATTCGCGTATCAGAAAAATTATAATCCATCCCAAGTTGTTTTAAGTCATACTCTAAAAATTTAATGCTTAAAACTTTTGCATACTTTGAGACTCTATTTAGCATAATGGTTTTTTCATCTTCTGAAAGCACATACTCTTTACCATTATAACCAATAAATTGTGTGTTTTTATCCAAAAGCTGTTTAAAAGAGATATTCAATGATTCTTCTATATTCTCAACCTTATTGAGTAGAATATTTTCTAATCCACCCGCCTTTGCGATATCCTCTTCGATCATTAACATTTTCGAATTAAAAATATCTTCAGTATTAGTAAAATCATAGGTATAAAATTCTCGAGAATTTTTTAAGAGATTTGTATTTTTTGAATAAGATTTTAAAAAGGCTTTTCTTGGTTCAAAAAGGGGCTTTGCAAGCTCGTCAAGGGCTGGCATCTCTACGGTCTCTAATGGCTCTTTATCATTTGGGAAAGTGGTGGTTAATGAATTTAAAAACCTCTCTAGTAATGTGCTTGCAATAGAGTCAATAAATTTATTTTTTGTCGCTACAACATATTCTGGAAGGCTTCTTCCAAGATCAAAACGTTCGCAGTCTAAGAATTCATTTTTTTCAATGTGTGAATCCGTACAAAAAAGAGGAGTTTTGAGTGGGGTTTCGTTGGATTTTTCATAAAGATACTGAATAACAAGTTTATCGTAAGAGCCAACATATTCATTGCGCGACATCAGGTCTCCTGTAAGGACAGAATCTTCAAAAACCTGATATTCCATAACTGAACTTGAGGGTACTGTGGATTTCGGTGTATTTTTACCATCAAAATAGTTTTTTACTAACTCATCTCTTTGTTTTAAAGAGTAACTAGCCCCTAGATTTCCAGCAAAATTATGTCTTAGACCCAAGGTGTGACCTACTTCATGCGCAACAACTTCTCGAACATAGTCTTGAGAAGTTTTAAGAACGAGTTCATCTGAAGCATTACTTTGAATGAGGCCTTCAAGAGAGTTGATTAAATTTGAGTTTTTATGATTCAAATTACATAAAGCCTGAGGTTCAAATCCTTTTAATGAGATTT
>DAIRER010000395.1:0-2627 GCA_036795495.1 Pseudobdellovibrionaceae bacterium
AAAAACAAGAGAGCTAAATTATAGAAATTTGATTTTAATGGGAGACCTTTATTTGGATTCATTTAATTTTGGTGTTTCAATATTGAGTTCGACAGTCTCAGATTCAGATTTTTCTAATATTTACCCTTCACTCATTAGCGATGAAACCTACAATCGCCTGAGTGAGATTTCAAAATCAGAATATGAGTATTTTATAGGTTACAAATGGAGCTCCATTCGATTCCAATTTAGTGAACTTCATAAGGTATTTGCCTTAGATCAAGCTCGTAGTATGACTCGAAACTATAAACTGTCGACATCATTAAATACACAGTTAATTCTTTCCATCTTCACTGATGGCATAAGCTCTCATGGCTTATCCTTTAGCTATCATTGGTTCTAAATTAGTTTTAAAATGGGTTTAAAGTTGTTTTAAACGTTGTTCACGACGTTTTTGAGCTGCAAAAAATCTGCGTTTTTCATCATCGGATTCTGGAATTAATCGAGGAACTACTTTGGGTTTTCCTTGAGGATCAATCGCTACAAAAGTAAGGTAACTTGAAGCTGTATGAAAAGTTTCACCTGTTCTGGGATTTTCAGCATCGACGCGAACGCCAACTTCCATAGAAGTCTTTGATACAAAATTTACACTGGCTTTAATATTGACGACCCAACCTTTATAAACTGGGGCAACAAATGATGTTTGATCTACACTGGCCGTAACCACTTCACTAGAAGAATGCCTTTGAGCAGCGATCGCCGCAGCAATATCAATCCAAGACATTACCGTCCCACCAAAAATACTCCCTAAAGAGTTCGTGTGGGACGGCAATACGAGATGTGTTGTAACAACTCTTGATGCAGAAGCTGGTTTAGAAACCAGTTCCAACATCGGAATTTCCATTTCGATTCAAACCAATGTTGCTAGCTGGTAAAGTTGTAGTTCCAGCAACTGTCGAAGAACCGGCAGGAATAGATTGTGGAACCGCCGCGCTGTTGATGGAAGCCGCCGCAGGAATCGCACGATTCTCTGCACGGATTTCACTTTCAACAAAGCCCAAGTGAGGTAAACACCACACGATAAGCTGAGCACGTGATTTCACGTTCATTTTTTTGTATATGTTTGTGAGGTGAAACTTTACAGTTTTTTCCGTTACGAACAATTGGTTTGCCACTTCCTTGTTAGACAAACCTTTTGAAACGAGTTCAGCCACCTCGGCTTCTCTATTAGATAAACCTTTTTGAATCAGGACATCTCTGAGCATCCTTGCTCCCTCCCGCTAAAAGTTTTAGTTTTTGTTTGCACTTTTTAAGAGGAAAACCCCAACAAAAGTACCACCACCTGTATACAAGTCTGACAATAAATTTAAACTTCCGCAATAGATTTAGACTAAAGTTTTTTAAAACTGGACCGATAAAGGTATTAATTGATGTAAATTTAATAAGTATTCATAAGGAGATCTAATATGTTCCCTCAAAATACCAAATTCCTCGTCGTAGATGACTTCGCAACGATGCGAAAAATTGTTAAAAAAGTGTTAGCCGAACTCGGTTATACCAATATTGAAGAGGCCGATGATGGAAAAACCGCTTGGCCCATGATCGAAGCCGCTCTTCAAAAGGGCGAGCCCTATGGATTAGTGATTTCAGATTGGAATATGCCTGGAATGACCGGGATTAACCTTTTAAAACAATGTAAAACAATACCTCAGTTACAAGCGATGCCCTTTATCCTTGTTACTGCAGAAAGTGAACAGAAACATATTATAGAAGCCGCCAAAGCTGGCGTTTCAGACTATGTTGTAAAACCTTTTAATTCAGCGACCCTTAAACAAAAATTGGAACGCGTTTATGCAAAACACTTTCCTCAAGCTAAAGCCGCCTAAGTAGAAAGGGATCCAAATGTCAGCAGCACAGAAAATCACCAATCCTCTATTTGATAAGCGCCTTATTACTGCCTATGTTGATGCCGTTCTTAAAACGGTGAAAACTATGGCCAGCACAGACGTTACTGCAGAAAAACCATTTATTGAAAATAATTTTACTCAAAAAGGTGAAATCGCAGGAAGTCTAGGACTAATAGCCCCTCCCCTTAGAGGAAATCTTCTAATTAGTTTTGAGAAAGCCAGCATATTTTCAATAATGGAAAACATGCTTGGAGAGAAATATACGGAATTAAATAAAGAAGTTCAAGATGCCGTAGGTGAATTGACCAATATGATTTATGGTTCATCGAAAACAACTCTCAATCAACTGGGATATAATTTTGAAATGGCTATTCCCACTGTGATCACAGGTTCGTTTTTACTTTCTCATGCAGCAACTGCAACGACACTGATCATTCCGTTTAAATTGGCAAATAGTTCGATTTTTTATATTCAAATTACAATTCAATCTTAAATTGACCCCCAGGATTGGGGATCAGTTCAAAGATGGGCCAAAGAAGGTTTCTTATTCTTAAAGTCCTATTTTGAATATCTCATTTTAAGAACTCGACCTAAGATCGAATATAAACAAGCCTACTCAGAAAATTAAAAGAACTGTTTTTGTAAGTTTTTTTTGTGATATCCTTATTCTTGAGGAGAATACCAATGATTTTTGCTTCAAAAAGAAGATCTTTCTTTATATATCTTTTTGGCACTCTTATG
>DAIRER010000396.1:0-2622 GCA_036795495.1 Pseudobdellovibrionaceae bacterium
CTTTGAAAGACATTAAAAATAAAAAAATTATTTTTGTCGATGAATATTCAACCTCGGGATATTTGTATCCCTTAGTGATGCTTAAAAAAGCAGGTATTCAAAAAAATGATTTAGAAATTTTATTTTCAAAGAATCATGAAGCTTCAATTCAAATGTTAGCTGAAAAAAAAGCTGAGGTGGCAGCCGTGTTTGCAGATGACGAAAAAGGTTTGCGTGGGGCTTGGACTAAATTTCCAGTAAAAGATCTGAACCTTCGTGTTTTGAAAGTCAGTGATCCGATACCCAACGATCCATTTTGTGTCCGCACTGATTTTTTTGAAAAATATCCCCAAATAAGCTATCAATTGATGAGTGAGTTGATTGATATGAATCAAGAAGAAAATTTACAAAAAAAATATTCCAATATATTAGGTGCCGGGTCTTTAAACCCAGCGACCTCAAAACAATACGATCCTGTCCGAGAAATGATCGAGGAGTTAGAAAAATGAATGTACTTGAAGTCAAGGATTTAAAGAAGACTTATAAGGGATCTCAAATAGAAAAAGAAAAACTTATTTTAGATAATGTTAGTTTTTCACTACCAGAATCTTCGACCGTGGGTTTTGTTGGAGGAAACGGTTCTGGAAAAACAACCAGTATCAAGTGCCTTTTAGATTTTATTAAACCCGATCAGGGGACTATTCATTTCTGGGGATCTCCTTTAGATAATTCAACAAAGGCTCGACTTGGGTATTTGCCAGAACGCCCTTATTTTTATGAATTTTTAACAGGGATGGAGTTTTTAAAATTTCATTGGGATCTCTGCAATTCATCTAGAAATGGATTTCAAGAAAAAGCACTTCAAGCTATAAAAAAAGTAGGTCTTGAAGAAGCGAAAGATCGAAAACTGCGTTCCTACTCTAAGGGAATGTTACAACGTATTGGAATTGCACAATCCACCTTAAATGATCCAGAACTCTTGATTTTAGATGAACCCATGTCGGGATTGGACCCCGATGGACGAATGATGGTTAAAGAAATTTTACGAGAAGAGCAAAAAAAGAAAATTACATTGTTTTTTACTACACATCTACTTCATGATGTTGAAGAGCTTTGCTCACATTTGGTGGTGATTGATAAAGGTAAAATCATTTACGTTGGCGAATTGTTGCCCTTTATAAGCAAATACAAAAACTTAGATGAGGCATTTCATGAATGGCGGGGTTCAAGATGAAGAAAATATTAACTATAAGTCGCATGACGATTTTAGAAATTATTCATGAAAAAATATTTTTTGTATTTGTTTTTTTATCAATTCTTCTTATTTTATTAAGTGCTTTATTGGGAAATTTATCCTTTGATGAACAACAAAAAATAATGGCAGATTTTGGTTATTTGGCAGCCCAAATCAGTGGATTGGGAGTGTCTTTATTCTTTGGTGCCTATGTCATCTCACGAGAGATTGAACGGCAAACCTGCTTATTAATTCTTTCTCGACCACTTTCCAGAACTGAATTTATTTTTGGTAAATTTATTGGAATTTCAGGGATCAATACGTTGTTGTTTTCAGTGCTCTTTGTTGTGTTAGGTTTATTGTTAAATTTAAATGAAACTCAATTATGGATCAATCACTTATTTATATTTTTGCTTCTTTGGATTGAAGTTTTGATTGTTCTTGCTTTAGCTATGTTGTTTTCATTGGTGGTACGACCTTTGATATCCTTATTAATGGCTTTTTCAATATATATGTTAGGCGCTTGGATTCCAGATTTATTTTATTTTGCAAAAAGCTCTAAATCTATTGTTTTTAAATTTTGGGTTGATCTAACAGATTGGATTGTTCCTAATTTTTACAAATTTAATAAGCATTCACATTATTATTTAATGCAAGGTATGGACTTTTCAAAAACAACGATGGCTTTGATTTATGGTATGGCCTGGGTTTTGATTTTACTTGTGTTAATACGACTTATTTTTAGGAGAAAAGATGTGGTTTGATATTTTAATGGTAATTTATTTTTTTATTGTCGGCGCGTGTTTTGGAAGTTTTGCCAATGTTATTATTTATAGGCTGCCTAAAAATTTAAGTGTCATTCGTCCTGGCAGTCATTGTTATTCTTGCGGTGCATCTGTACGTTGGTATGACAATATTCCTCTGATCTCGTGGTGGGTATTACGGGGTCGCTGTCGTCAATGTCAGGCACCCTTTTCTATTCGTTATTGGTTTGTTGAATTGATTACTGCTGTAATCTTTGCTGGTTTATATTCTTATTATGGATTTTCATGGATACTTTTAGAGTATTTAATTTTTTCATTTGGGTTAGTGGTTTGTACATTTATTGATTTTGATCATATGATTTTGCCAGATCAGTTTACACTTTCAGGAATTCTATTGGGTTTATTCGGTGCTTTTTTAAATCCAGATCGATCCTTTTTGGATAGCCTATGGGGCGTCTTGTTTGGTGGTGGATTCTTATGGGCCATAGCTTATATATATTATGCTTTCACGAAAAGAGAAGGCATGGGTGGTGGTGATATCAAACTTTTGGCCTGGATTGGAGCTCTGCTTGGCTGGAAAGCGGTTCCTTTCGTCATTCTTTTGTCATCTGTAATTGGGACTTTTGTTGGGCTAGGTCTTTCTGT
>DAIRER010000397.1:0-2622 GCA_036795495.1 Pseudobdellovibrionaceae bacterium
GTAAATAAAGTGTATCCTGAATTATTGGTAGACATTTTAATTTACTCTATATCCCGTCTCATGGATAGGATACTTAGGCAAAAGGTATGCCATTTAAAGAAGTATTCCGTGCTACACTATAACCATTAATATTAGAAAACATGACACTGGGATTTTCACTTAGAAAGTCATTTAATTGTGTTTCAGATACTGTAAAGTCTCCAATTTTATCATTTTCGTAACAGGTCGGTCCAACTAATGTAACCCGAACAGTATTCTTTATTAGATTTGAGTCCCAAATTTTAGAAACTAACTTATGAAATAAAAATCCAATTCCATCCTTCTGGTATTTCAAATAATGGAATAAATGGTATACAGCTTTATGGAAAGACTTCCGCTGGTGTTAATAAACGAATCACTTATATTGGTAAAATAGCCCTTGAGGGGAAACTTCTATAAGTAAGGGTGTCACGCGAACACCGCACTCTAGGGCCTCGCGAAAGAGATGGCCGTACTCTGGATCAATTTCATCGCAAGGACCAAAAGAAACCGCATCTGATCTTTGAATGATATAGACAATTTCAGAATCATGCCCTTCTTTTTTTAAACGCATCAGTTCTTTTAAATGCTTTTGCCCCCGCTCAGTCACGGCATCTGGAAATTGAGCCTGACCCGAGTCAGCAGATAAATAAGTCACGTTTTTAACTTCGACATAAAGACAACGACCACCCTGGGATTGAGACAATTGAAAATCAAAACGTGTTTCTGGTGTGATTTTAAACTCTGGTTTGCATAAGTCATAATCCAACCAATGAGGTAAAATCTTATTTTTCCACAGTTCAAATACAAACTTATTCGGCCACTGGGTGTTGACCCCAATCCACGTGCCTTGAGGCGAAGATGTCATCTCAAGAGTGTACTTCAGCTTTCGCTCTGGATCCTTTGCTGGACTTAAATAACAGGGGGTGTCTGGAAATAAACACGTCTTTAAACTCCCTGTATTGGGAACATGGGCCGTCACCACCTGACCGTCTAATAAAACATCAGCAAAAAAACGTTTGTAACGCTTTAAAAAAATACCCTGCAGAAGGGGTTCAGGAAAAGTGATGATGGGCTGGATATTATTCATAAATTAAGTATAAAGATGACAAGCTACAAAATGATCTTTTCGAATTTCTTTCCACTCTGGAGTCACACTTTTACAATGCTCTTTCACTTGAGGACATCGCCCCGCAAAACGACACCCTGGTTTGATATTGATCGGTGAAGGGATTTCTCCAACGATCGAACGATGAGGTCGCGTGCGCTCTAAAACGGGATCCGCCTCGGGATTGGATTCAACTAATATTTTTGTATAAGGATGGAGAGGATTAAAAAATACCTCATCCGAAGGACCTAACTCCACCTGACTTCCTAAATACATCACCGACATACGATCCGATACGTAGCGCACCATCGATAAATCGTGGGCAATAAACAAAAGCGTTAATCCCATGGATTTTTTTAAATCGTCCAACAGATTGATAATTTGAGCCTGCACAGAAACATCCAATGCAGATATAGGCTCATCACAAACCACAAATCGAGGTTCAACAGCTAAAGCCCTGGCAATACCAATGCGCTGCCGCTGGCCCCCTGAAAACTCGTGAGGGTATCGCGACATATGATCGGGCTGTAAGCCGACTTTTCTAAGCCACTCAGCAACCCTTTCGACAACTTCATTGGCTTTGTAACGGCCCTGTAAGGCCAATCCCTCAGCGATGATATCCTTTACCGTCATTCGAGGATTCAAAGAAGAATAAGGATCTTGAAAAATAAACTGCATTTCTTTGGCATATTTTCTGAAATCTTGAGTTTGATAAGCTTTAGGAAGCTCTACCCCACGATATAAAACATGTCCCTCGGTTTTGTCCCACAATCTAACAATGGTTCGTCCAAAAGTGGATTTTCCAGAACCGCTCTCGCCTACGAACCCAACAATTTCATTCTCATAAATTTTTAAAGAAACACCATCCACAGCATGAACTTTTTTATCTTTAGAAATTTCAAAGTGTTTTTTTAAATTTACTGTTTCAATAATCACATTCTTCATGATTGACCCGCTTGGTGAAATGCAGGATTTGAAACCCTAGGAGCCAAAGACTCATGGAGCCAGCATCTGCCAAAATGTTTTTCACTCACATAATGAGGTTCCGGAAGATTTTTTTCACAAACTTCCATTGCATAAGGACACCTTGCAAAATACCCACATCCCTGAGGGGGATGAAAAAGATCGGGAGGACTTCCCTCAATAGGCATTAATTTTCGTTTATCTTCCCCACGAATATTTGAAGGCATTGCGGACCTCAAACCCAGGGTGTAGGGATGTGAAGATTTATAAAAAATATCATCCACAGATCCATACTCAACAATCTGGCCAGCATACATCACAGCAACATCTTCGGCCATCCGAGCTACCACTCCCAAATCATGGGTGATTAAAATCAGGGACATGGCTGTATTTTTTTGAAGTTCTCTCATAAGTTCTAAAATCTGAGCCTGAATCGTAACATCCAAGGCTGTTGTTGGTTCATCGGCGATAATGAGCTTAGGATTATAAGCTAAAGCCACAGCAATCATCGCCCGCTGAAGCATTCCCCCTGA
>DAIRER010000398.1:0-2620 GCA_036795495.1 Pseudobdellovibrionaceae bacterium
CAATGCTAGAGAGTGCCTTAACGATGAAGATATGAGATTGGGTCGCATCACAACGAATAAAATTTTACTAAATCAAAACGAGCTTTCTCTTTTTCTAAATCTCGGTGATTCTGAAATTATCTATATTTTTAAAAAATCAACCCCTGAAAAGAAACAAGAAAATTATCTAGAAAAGAAAAAAAATGAATATCTTTAAAATTGGACAAAACACAAAATGCTTTTAAGTTTATTTATAGCTTTTATTTTTTCGACCATTTTAGGCGCTCTGGTCATCCGATACAATCATATGCATCAACATTTAACAAATGACAATCAGCAAGGACCACAAAAGTTTCACAAACAAAATGTGGCACGCATCGGTGGCCTTCCTATTTTTGCTGGCTGGACCATCGGATTATTGGTTCTTTTTTTAAAAACACAGGACTCTCAATTTTTGTGGATGATTCTTCCGCCACTTCCCGCTCTGGGATTTGGATTACTCGAAGATTTTACAAAAAAAGTTTCCCCTCAAACCCGATTAATTGCTACCTTTCTTTCAGCCATCATCGGCTACTTTTTGATTCAAGCAAAGATGACCCGTGTGGATATCCCCTGGGTGGATTCTCTACTTCAAACTCATATTTTTATTTCGGTTCTATTTACAATGTTCTCTGCCGGTGGTGTTGCCCATTCTTTTAATATTATCGATGGATACAATGGACTTTCAGGAATGGTCTCTGTTTTAATTTTATTCGCCTTGGCTTATGTATCATTTAAATTGAACGATGCGATTGTTTTAGGGACTTCTTTTGCTTTGATCGGTGCCGTTCTTGGCTTTTTAATCTGGAATTTTCCCCGAGGTCTGCTCTTTGCCGGAGATGGGGGCGCCTACCTCATGGGATTTGTCATTGCAGAATTGAGCTTAAAACTTGTTCATTCCTATAGCGATGTTTCGGCCTGGTTCCCGCTCCTTCTTGTGATTTATCCTGTCTTTGAAACCCTTTTTTCAATTTATCGACGCAAATTTCTGCAAAAAAAGTCCATTGGATATCCGGATGCATTACATCTTCACCAAGTCATTTACAAAAGACTTGTCCGCTGGATGATTGGCTCTGATGAAATCCTACACCAAACACAAAGAAACTCTATGACCTCCCCTTATCTTTGGGGTCTTACAGTCACCTCTGTAATCCCCGCGATTATTTTTTGGAAAAGCACACCTGTTTTGGTATTTTTTATTTTCCTATTTATACTGACCTACATCTGGCTTTACAAAAGTCTAATACAGTTTAAATCCCCAAGGTTTTTAAAAATTTCTAAAAATAAAAAACTAGCCCCCTAATCTTTGATTTGGACATTAAAAATTGAACCAGTTAGTCTTAAAGAACCACTTTGGAAATTAAATACTATTCATTTTGATCAAGGAGTAATTTATGGCTTTTTATTTAGAAGAAGTTGAAGAGTTTAGAAATGAAGCCAATGAACTATTAGATCAGGCAGAAGCCACTTTACTGAACATTGAAAGTGGAGCCTCTTTTGAACAAAGTTACGACTCACTTTTTAGAGCTATCAATAGCGTCAAGGGTGCCAGTGGAATGATGAAAATGACCACCCTTCAGCAACACATGGAAAAATTAGAAAATCATTTTCAAAGTTTAAAAATTAAAATGCACATAACAAGAGATCAGGTCTCTTATTTTTTACAAAGTCTTGATTACAGCCGTAGGCTTCTTGCCGGGCAGAATATCACCTGCGATTTAGAGTTCCCTTCTCAAGAAAAAAGCACATCCACACCCTCTTCTCATTCCGCTTCTGCTGGCCCTCTAGCTTCAAGGTCATTAAAAACCAACAACTTGAATCCCACTCTTTTTATTATTGACGACGAAGAAGATATTCTTGAAATTTTAAAAGATTTATTAGAATTACAAAATTATGTTGTTAAAACATTTACCAATGCACGCGAAGCTTTGGCCCAAATTAAAACACTCAAACCTCAAGTTATACTATCAGACATGAAAATGCCCAATATGACGGGCTTAGAGCTTTTAAAAGAAATAAATAAATTTGAACCCGACATACCTGTAATATTTATATCAGGCTACCTGGATAAAGAAATTATCATTGATGCCATTGCTCATGGTGTTTTTGGCGCTATAGAGAAACCCTTTAACGAAAGCCAAGTGATTGCAATGACAAACAATGCACTAAAAAGATATCAACTTTGGAAGTTGCTCAGTAAATCTATCGATTTTTTAATGTTTCAATTTTCAAATGTGGACAGTCTCCTAAAAGAATCCGGCAAAGAAGACATTCGTCAAATTATGAAAAACGAATTGAATCAAATCTTACTTTTAAAAAGAGAGTTACGAAAAAACTCTATCCAAAGCAATACCTATTCAAAAGCATAATATATCTAATACTGATCATAAAAAAATATCATACTTAAATTGATTGCTTATCTTTATTCAGTATGAAATATCTGCTCTAGATTTTATTTCCATGGGGGGGGGCCTCATGTTTTTTTCCTTAGTCTTAAGTTTCTTACTGCCATCCGTCGCATTGGCGTTAATTCCAAATGATCCGGACTTTACCAAACAATGGTATCTTTCAAGTCCACATCAAAATCATATTAATATTGAAA
>DAIRER010000399.1:0-2619 GCA_036795495.1 Pseudobdellovibrionaceae bacterium
TAACCATAAAAACAATGGTGGTATAAAAAATGTATTTTGAAGCACTTCTAAAAGGATTAAAATATAAAGTAGATGTCACCGAACATCGCCATGTTTGGAAGATCTCTTTACAAGAAGAAGGAAAGGACTGGATTCACCATGAAATCTCAAAAAATGATTTCAAGCAGGCTGAATCTTACATCTCTTTTTTATTTAAAGGAAAGTCCTACCTTATTGATGTGATCGGAAAAGATACAGAGTACACGGTTTTTACTCGAAACTCCTTTCGCTCCATTAAAATTTTCAATGATGAAATGCTCTTGCATGAATCCTTAAAAAAAGGCGGCGGCTTTGGAGGCGACAAAGAGCTTAAAACCGGAATGCCGGGAAAGATTATTGAAATCTTTGTTAAAGAGGGTGATATTGTTAAAGAAAACAAACCGCTTTTAATTATGGAAGCCATGAAAATGGAAAACGAAATGCGGTCCACCCGAAATGTAAAAATTAAACAGATTTGTATTAAACAAGGTGATAGTGTGGAGTCCGGCGCAGTACTTATTAAATTTGAAGATGTGGAGTAATGAATATGAAAAATTGGGTGGTTTTAGTTCGAGAGCGTTTCAATCCTTTATTTTTTATTCCGCTCATTGCTCTTTTTGTTGCCGTCAATGGAGCCTTTGCCCAAAAAATTATTGAAATTGAACCAACTACTTTTCGTTATCTCACGGTTTTTATTTTAGCTCTTTCCTTTTTCTTTCGACTACGACTTTTTGATGACATCAAAGATTTAGAATCGGATCGTGAACATCACCCTCAGCGCCCCTTTCCTAAGGGCTTGCTAACGATCACTCAAGCTAAACGAGTTATTGGGGTATTAATTCTTTTTGAATTGGCATTGACCTTTAATCTTGGTTTTTGGCCCTTCGTGGTTCATATGGTTGCTATTTTATTTTCACTATTGATGTTTGAAGATTTTTTTATCGGAGAAGATTTAAATTCTTTTATGACTTTGTCTTCATTAACTCATTTTTTTGTCGTTGCCATTTTAGCTCTTTCTGTGGCGACATCGATCACGGGTTTTCATCTTGAAGCCTTGAATTATTACTATATGTCCTTTTTTATGGTCAGTTGGTTTTTATTTAATCTTTACGAATTTTCCAGAAAAACCTACGCGCCGGATGAAGAAAAAAAGGCTCTTCCCAGTTATTCAAAATCTTTTACTCACATTGGAGCCACGGCTCTTACTTTTTCACAGTCCCTGTTTGCCCTAATGGCTATTGCCTTTGCTTTTCAATCGACAGGCTTTAATTTATATGGAAATTTTCTATGGACCTTTATGACCCTCGTGGGAGTTTATTTTGCGTCCACTTTATTTTTTGTTTTAAAACCCTCACAAGCCACAGCCCGAATTTTTCGGGCGTCTTCCCTGGGATTTATCTTTAGCTTTTATCTAACGTTACTCGCTCTTTTTTCTATGTATTAAAAGCCACAGGGTAAGCAGAAAAAATGAAAAGTTTTTTTGACCATTGTTCGACTTTTAAGTCCCTAAAATGCAAATACTAAAGAAATATTCGAATTTACCTACAGAAGAATCCTCTACTTCATTTTTCACTTGGGTTTTTTGAATGAACCCAAACCCCGCCTGTGGGCGCTGATCCCATTCAAAACGTCGAGTTTGAACATTAATTTCTTCGAGTTTTAAAACTGTAATCTGAGAAATGGCTTTAAGATCGGGTTGAAAAGGCGACATGGCTTTAAAAATGGATTCTTTAACTGGCCATAACCAACTGGGATCCTGCAAAGAAAGTTCTAATTCTTCTTTTCTACAAATGCGTTCTACCGTTTTATTTTGAATTCGATGTGTGGTTTCTAAATCAAGACCTATAGGGTGAGAACATATCACAAAGCCACCAAGGTCTTGTGAATGACTGATGGATACGTATACAGTTTTATGAGCTGTTTCAATTTTAACTAAGGGTTTCGAAAGATCTAGAATTTTTTCTAAAATTGTTGAATCTTTTATCGTTGAATCATTAAATTCCGAATCTTTTAATTCTGAATCCTCAAAAAACATCCACTCTTTGAGCTTTTCATAAATAGTTCGCCTTAAATTTTGACGATAATTTTTTTCTTTAGCTGCAAAGTTCTCTGAAAAATAATTTTCTAAAAAGAAATTATTTTTGAATTTAATTTTAATTTCATTTTCTAATAGCTCTTTTAATTCAGAACTAATCATTACTAAATGTCTCGGGCCATTGGGTGGATTTTCCAGAGGTTATGGACATCATACGTTCTAGTGGAATCAAGGCTTTTTTACGTAAACTTTCTGGAAGTTCAATTTGATACTTTTTTTCAATGAGGCTTATTTTAATTTTTTCTAACGTATTTAATCTCATGTAGGGACACTCGTTACAAGCACACCCTTCATCCTGGGTGGGTGCTTGAATTAATTCAGCCTCTGGCCTTAGTTTTTTCATTTGATGAAAAATTCCACTTTCCGTTGCAATAATAAACTGAGTCGCTGGATTTTTTTGAACCTCTTCAATCAACCGAGAGGTCGAACCAATCACATGGGCATATTTTAATAACATCTCTTCGCATTCAGGATGGGCCAACACTACCGCTTTCGGATACTTCAAC
>DAIRER010000400.1:0-2618 GCA_036795495.1 Pseudobdellovibrionaceae bacterium
AAGATGAATTATTTTAATTTTTTCTTCCACATCAGGATACTGCGTAAGCACCAAACGACGGGCATCTTCCATTTTTCCTTCATGAGGGGGAGAATAAAATGTTGCTCCTGCATCCACTTGCCCTTGGTAAATCATAGAAACAACCGCATCATGTTTATAAGCATAAACTTCATCTTTTAAAATGATTTTCTTTTCTTTTAAGGCCTTCATCGGTAACAAATATCCAGAGGTCGAAGAAGGATCCACAAAAGCCACCTTTTTTCCTTGAAGATCTTCTATTTTTTGAATTCCAGAATTGGCCTTTGCTAAAAATTGAGATTGGTAAGTCGACTTACCATGACGAACGGTTATTAGTTTCGCCTCAACGCCATATTTAGAGTTTGCTGTCAGATATCCAAAGGTGTTAATCGCAGCCACATCCGCACGCTTAGTTCCAAAGGACTCTACAACGGCATTATAGCTTTGTGGTACGGTCATATGAAATTTGTAGGGGGTGTTGGCCTCTAAATAAGTTTTTAAAACTTTAGAGTTATCATCTAAGGCCTTAGCATCCTGTGAAGGAGTAAAATAAAACTTAATTGGATTCTTTTCTGATCCCAACTCGCCTCGATCACTTATACAACCCGTTAGAGCAAAGGCAACAACAAGGGCTATCATGTAAATTAAATCCCGCACGTTTTTCATAAACAGTCTCCACTTTATAAATTCTTATTTTGAGAATCGTGCCAAGTTACAGAACTCATTTCTTGGAATCAAGAAAAGACTTTGTTAAATTTAATGGTTTGAGCTATATTCCCCCAGATATGACGCATTCCCGCCAAATTCTTCGCCAAACTCTTTTAAAAATTCGAGATCTTCGACGCCAGGGGCATTCGACATTGGTCGTCTATGATTTGGACTCGACTCTTTATAATGTGAGCCCTCGCCTTGAACGCATCCTTTTGGATTTTGCCCTAGAAAAGGATCACCAGCAGCTGTTTCCAGAGCAAATTGCTCTTTTTAAAAACATTCAAACATTGCGCCAGGATTGGGGAATTCTAAATGCCCTAAGACGGGCGGGGCTGGATGAAGACCATCCTGAGTTTCAAAAGGCCGTTCATCACTATTGGCATCAGCAATTTTTTTCAAATCATTATCTAAAATATGACCAGCCCTATGAGGGAGCCATTGAATTTGTAAAATTAACCCATCGAACAGGGGCTGAAATTGTCTATTTAACTGGTAGAGATCAATCCAGAATGTCCCAGGGGACACAAGAGTCTTTAAAAAATTGGAATTTCCCCCTTTCTGAGTCTGAAAAGGCCTATTTAGTTCTTAAACCCGAAAAAGGTATGGATGATGCTGAGTTCAAAAGAGACTGGTTTAAACAGTATCTTAAAACTCGACAAATTCACCAGCAGCACGTCTGGTTTTTTGAAAACGAACCACAAAATATTGATCTAGTTCAGCGCGACTTTCCTGAAATGAATATTATCTTCTTGGACACAACCCATGCGGGAGTTCTAAACGCCCCGGAAAACCTGCCTCGAATCATGGATTATTTGTGCGACCTCCATGAAGAAGATTGAAGAAAATTAGAGGAGAGTTAAAAAATGCTTTATTTGGTGGCAACTCCTATTGGTGATGTGAATGAAATGTCTCTTCAAGCTCTGGATGTTTTAAAAAAAACAGAAGATCTGATCGTTGAAAGCACAAAAGAATCTTCACGACTTTTGAAGCACTTTGGGATCTCTTGTAAAAAATACCACACACTGAATGAACATACGGCACCAGAAGATCTTCCGGCCTTAGTTCAACTGTGCCATGAAAAAGACGTGGCATTATTAACGGATGCAGGCACTCCTGGGTTTTGTGACCCTGGAAGCGAATTGGTTCGCCTTTGTCGGAAAAAGAATATTGCTATTCGATCTATTCTAGGACCGAGCAGTCTTATGGGAATTCTTTCGCTCAGTGGAGCTTACCTTCGTGAGTTTTATTTTCGGGGATTTTTACCTGCCGAAACAGAAGCTCGACAACGGGCTCTTAAAGACCTTTCAGCTGAAAAAAAACCTATTATTTTAATGGATACCCCTTATCGTCTTAAAAAAACGATTGCTGATCTCATTCAGTTTTTTCCACAACGCCATACACTTTTAGCCATTAATTTGTCTCAACCTTCAGAAGTTCACCTAGAAGGATTGCCTCAAGATATTCAAAAAGAATTAGTTTATAAAAATATTGAAAAAGCAGAGTTTATTCTTGTGATTTATGAAAAGCGATGATATTCGCCATTCAAAGTAATGAACTCCATTAAAAATTGCCTTCAGTTTTTTCCAATTCCTCTTTTTGGCTCCGTCATGGGTCTGACGGGACTGACGATTGCTTATCAAAGAGCCAGTTCTTTTTTTAATTATCCGGACGTCCTTGGAACCGCTCTGGCCTATTTGGTCTTAATTTTATTTGGAATTCTTCTTTTCATTTATTCTATGAAAACACTTCTTTATTTTAATGAAGTTAAAAAAGAATTCAACCACCCCATTCGACTCAATTTTTTTCCAGCTATTTCAATTTCACTCCTGCTACTTTCGATTGCTTTTCATCCCATTCACCACGCTCTTTCTTTTTTATTTTGGACCTTA
>DAIRER010000401.1:0-2617 GCA_036795495.1 Pseudobdellovibrionaceae bacterium
AAACCAATCCTTAGTGGGAGTTATTCATGATCATTGTGCGTTCACCCACGCGAGTGGATTTGGCCGGTGGGACCCTGGATCTTTGGCCGCTCTATTTATTTGTTGATGGGGCAACGACAGTGAATGTCGCTATTAGTCTATTTACTGAAGTTCAACTGGAACCGCTACCCCAGAGCACGCAAATTATTTTTGATTGTGAAGATTTAAATTTAAATTCTCATTTTTCATCTCGTGAAGAGTTATTAGAAAGTCAAAATCCTCAGCTTTTAATGATTCAAACTCTTGTTTCGTTTTTTCGGCCTCAAGAGGGGTTTCGTTTGCGCACTCATTCAGAAAGTCCAATTGGAGCAGGTCTTGGAGGGAGTTCTAGCCTCGTGATTAGTTTAATCAAAGCCTTTGCTCAGTTTTGCAGTTACCCTATTAAAGATGTTTATCACCTGGTGGAGTTAGCCCACAACTTAGAAGCAAAGATGATTGGCGCCATGACGGGAACTCGAGATTATTTTCCGGCGATTTTAGGCGGGATGAATTTTATTGATTATCAACCTGACCAGGTTCAGGTAAAAACTCCTTCTGTGGATCTATCGGCTTTTAACGAACGAAGTCTATTGATCTATACGGGAAAAGCTCACCACTCAGGTCTGAACAACTTTGAAGTGGTTAAGGATTGTTTAGCAAAAAATGAAAATACATTTCAGTCCCTACGAGATTTAAAGCGGATTTCAGAAAAAGTGGCCTCGGTCTGTTTAAAGGGAGACTGGCTTTCTTTAGGTTCTTTGTTTAATGCTGAATACGAGGCCCGTACGCGCTTAGCTCCCGCCTTTTCCAGTCCTGAAATTAAATTTCTTAAAGATCTTTCTCTAAAAAATGGTGCAGAGGCTGTTAAAATATGTGGAGCGGGCGGTGGTGGCTGTGTTTTGGTTTGGGGTTCTCCGGAATCATTTAAGGTTGTAAAAAAGGAATGTCAAAATAATGGTTTTCAGGTTTTAGAGGCTAAAGCACTTTCAGCCATTTAAGGGAGTTACTTTTTTGAAAGCTCAATCTAAGAAAAAGTCTAAAATTGTAAGATCAAACTTAGTTGGGACTCAAAAGGATGAACTTGTTCGTTTTATAGGAATTTCTTTGGGGGGTGGAAAATCCGATTCTGCCGCATTTGCTGTTCTTGATTATTACCCTCTTCCCAAAAAATTATTTTTAATTAAATTGTATGACCAAATAGCCAGTGAGCCTCAAGTTTCTGCTGATTTAAAAATTATTGAATTGATGGAACGTTATCGTTATCCGAGCACTTCTTCTCGTGAGGCTTTTCAAGGATCAACTCAAGAGTCTTCTCGAAAAAAACAATGTGTTCAGTCGATTGCTTTTGATGTTCCTTTTGAACTTCCACTCTGTGTCAGCTGTCGACTTCCCTGTCCATCTTATGAAAATTGTAAAGAGCCTCATATCCGGTGGATGTGGACACAGACTCATAAAAAACAAAATGAGAAAAAAAATAAAAAGTTATTTACTCCTTATACTCAAAAATCCGTGGAGCTTTTTTTAGAACAAGAGTTAGAAGAGGTTTTTCATCGAAACGATGCCTTGGGTTCAAACTTGGGTCCTTTAACAATGCGAGCTCATTTTTTGGCTAAACGGATTCCCTGTCCAAAAATTGAAGTATATCCTAAATTGAGTTTGTGGAGAATGGGCAAGGATTTAAAAATATTAAAAAGGCATCTGAAAAACCACAGAGCTTCTTTGGGCGGAGAGGAAAGTCGAACTTCAATTTTAAATGAAATTACAGAACAAAAATTGGCTTTTCTTTACCAACAAGATCAGAAGTTGATGCTAGAAAGTGTTCATGCTTTTGATGCCTTTATCAGTGCCTTTACTGGATTTTTAAAGTTTCAAGGTTTAACAGAGCCTCGGCCATCGGGCTTTCCTAAAAGTGAAACTTGGATTGAGTTTCCAAAAAATAAGTTAGATTTGGTCAAATTATTAGGATAAGGGATTTTAAATGCAGCTTTTTAATTCTGAAATTATAGGAATGGGTTCAAAGTTACCCGATAGAATTGTAACAAATAAAGATTTAGAAGTTTTGCTTGAGACCACCGATGAATGGATCAAGACACGTACAGGAATCGAACAAAGACATTGGGTCGTCACTGAGTCGACAGCTGATTTATCCTATGAAGCAGCCCTTAAGGCTTTGACGCAGGCTCAGTTCAAAGCCTCGGATGTGCAAGCGATTATAATGGCCACATCGACTCCGGATCACCAAGTACCTGGAAGCGGAGTTTTAGTTCAGGCCCGTTTAGGTCTTTTTGATATTCCTGTTTTTGAAATGCGCCAGGCTTGTTCTGGCTTTTTATACAGCATCAGTTTAGCCGATAAACTGATAGGGTCTGGGCAGTATGAAAACGTTTTAATTTTAGCTGCTGAAGTCCAGTCTAAACTAATGGATAAGACCCCTCGTGGGAGAGCTATTTCTGTTCTTTTTGGAGATGGCGCGGGAGCTGTACTTTTAAAAAGAAAAAAAATAATTAAATCTCAGGCACCTCCGGCAAATCAGAATGATTCACTAGAATCTCATGTTGTATTTACAGAGGTACACGCTGATGGACGTTATGCTAAAGAG
>DAIRER010000402.1:0-2616 GCA_036795495.1 Pseudobdellovibrionaceae bacterium
TTATTTGCATTATTGGTTACGCGAGGGCAAGGCGAGTAACTCCGAGGTCGATTACATTATCGAAAAAGAAAATTATTTAATTGCTGTTGAGGTAAAAGCGGGTGCTGGTGGTAAAATCCGATCCCTTCATCAGTGGATGAATGATATTACATATAAGAAAAAGCGGGCCGTAAGGTTCAATCTTTCAAAGGGCGCGATCGAAAGGGTGAGTCATCAGATGCCCACACGACATCTTGAGTATGATTTGATGACGTTGCCTCTTTACCTAATACAGGCCTTTATGGATCACTACCAACCCAGGGGAGCTAAGGATTAAAAGCGTCGTCTAAAAAGTTATTTTTCAATGAGTTAACGGGTCCTGTTTATTATCAGATTCTGCAGAAGCATAGATAAGTGCATGTAATTATTAAAGAGTATAATAATACCATATGTTACCAACAAAATAATAACATCATATAGTATTACTATCTTATTGACATCATATAGTATCACTAGTAGTATAAATAGTATGCAATGCTTAAGGTGTAGAAAAGAAATAATGGGTCCTGCAAAATACGGCTTACACGAAACATGCTTTATGGATTGGTTTAAGACGGATCCAAAGAATGACTTTTTAAGTATTCAACAAAGGTCGGCAACAAGTCGAGATCCTGAAGGAAAACATTTCCACAGCAACACAAGCTTTTATCATGGGAAATTCAAAAAATACTCAGCCGATCTTGGAGCAGAAAGTTTTATTTTTAAAATGCGTGAGCCCAAAGAAGCTCCCGAGCTTCCAGAAGTAGAATATGTCTGTAATCAAATTGCAGAGCAGTTGAGTTTACCTGTACCAGATTTCTTTTACATAGACTTTTTTTCAGAGAAAATTTTCGTAACAAAAGTTTTTGTAAAAAAAAGTATAGGTAATGTAAACTTAGAGCATATCTATAAATTCAGACCTGACAAAAACCATGACTGCGAAACTTTGATAAAGACAATTTCTGAAACCACAAAACGCCCCTATGACGTGGATGTATTTCTAAACACTCTTCTTTTTGATGCCTTAATTGGAAATCATGATAGGCATGGTCGAAACTTAGCTTTTATAGTAACTCAATCCAAAACGATCCTTTCGCCGATCTATGATAATGTTTCTTACTTGAGCTTGGTCACAGGGCCGCTGTTAGGCGCAGATTTTAATCCAACAGGGAGAATTGCGACACAAGAAACCAGTGAACCTTCAATGGAGCATTATATTCATGAGTTCAAGAGGCTCGGGCACGAAGGCCTGCTAAAAGAGTTTAGCAATAAAATCAAAATGCCAAAGATGGATGCGCTCATTGATGAAAGTTTTTGTTCTGATTTGATGAAGCAAGCTCTAAAAAAATTGATCCATAAAAGATACCAGGAGTTATTAAATGGCTTACAAGCTTGATTACAGCAAGGTGGATCCTTTTCAGCTTAACGTTTTTTCTGAAAGTCGAAAGCGCAGAACCTTTGTAGGAAATCTCAACTGGGATCAGAAAAAGAATAACTTTGAGTTCAGTTATGATCCTAAATATGCAAAGTCCAAGACTGCAATTCCTGTGGGTAGGGAGCTCGATCTTTTTAAAAAAACACATACTTCAAAGGGAAAACTTTTCCCCTCTTTTGCCGATCGAATCCCCTCAAGGGAAAATCCTGCCTATGAAGACTATTGTGAATCTCAGGGGATCTCTGCATCCGAAACGAATCCAATTATTTTGCTCATATCCATTGGAAAGCGTGGCCCTTCTACATTTATTTTTGAGCCGGTGTTTCCAAACACCTTTGATTACAAGCGGATTCGCGAGTTTCGTGAGTCCTTGCAGCTATCCATCCACGAGTTTGCAGCGGCGTTTGATTTTAATCCACCGACCTTGCAGCGATTGGAGTTGGGAAAAAAAAGCGATCCTGGTACAATCACAAGAGCTCAAATTTATCTCGACTTTCCGCAGGTGGCTCTCTGGCAGCTGGAGTTAAACTCTGGAAAAATTCATGCAGAAACCTTCCACAAACTTTGGTCCCATTTCGAGAAGCGGAAGGTTTAGGGCAGATCTGCGGGGAGGCGTTTTTTGCGAGAGTGTCCAGCCCCGGGGAGCTAAGGATTAAAAGAGTCGTCTAAAAAATTATTTTTCAAATATTTCTTCAATAAAAAACTGAGTTTTTGATGGAATTTGTTTTTTGGGGTAGTAGTTTTCAATGAGTTGAAACACCTCGTTTGGAGTTTTGAAATTAAGATGTTTGATAAGGAATATCACGTCATCACGATCACTTGTATCCCATCGAGCACTGATGCATTTCATCGCGAGCATATATCGTGCATCGGGAGCCCAGATACGAAGGTTACTCAGATTTATAATATCTTTTTTTTCAAAGTTTTTTTGCAAGAAATCTTTAACGGCATCATTTAACCAATCGGTAGGGGACATCAATTTGCATTTCTTCACAGAACACAAAAATGATGGATGCGAGTAAGGCTTTAAGTTGATCTGGAAGTGATGGGACGGACGTATGATGACTTAATTTCTACTTCAAGTATTTAAATTACGATTCTGGTCCCTATTCATTCCCCGAAAGTGTGATTTGCGATTGTAAGGGTGTGGTGAATTTCCCCAA
>DAIRER010000403.1:0-2615 GCA_036795495.1 Pseudobdellovibrionaceae bacterium
CCACCATCAATGTGGCTGTTCCTGATGCCACTAAAACAAAATCCGTAAGAGCAATCATTTCAAAGGGTTTATCTTGTACAATCAACGTCGACAGATGGACTGAATCTAAAACCTCTTGAATCTGTTCTTTTTTAACGGTGGGTGCGACAAGTATAACAACTTTTAAATTTTTTATGGATTTTTGTAATCTTTGAGCTGTTTCTAGTTGTGTCTTTAAATGATTTTTAATTTCTATTTTACGACTTCCAGGCATGATCCCCAAAACTAAATCCGAATTTTGAATACCATACTTTTGACGTTGCAGATCTTGATAGGCTTTTTCTTTTAACGAAGGATTTAAATCTTCAAGAAGTGGGTTTCCAACAAATTCAATAGAAACTCCGTGCTTTTCATAAAATGGAACTTCAAAGGGGAAAATAAGAAATGTTTTTGTACAATACTTTTTTATCACATGAACACGGTTTTGCTTCCAGGCCCAAATTTGTGGAGCAATATAATAAACCACGGGTATTCCCAGTTCTGACATCACCCGCGCCAATTTTAAATTAAACCCAGGATAGTCCATCAAAATAACAATTTTAGGGCGACACTTTTTAGCCTCTTCGATTATGGCATAAAAAACACGTTTGATTTCTGAGTAATGTTCTAAAATTTCACTAAAACCCACGACGGCCATATCTTCAGCTCGACCCAGCCTACGAAACCCTAAGGTCTCCATTTCTTGACTGCCGATTCCAAATAAATCTAAATCACACCCCTGCCGCTTCCAATACTGGATCAAACGTGCCGCATAGGCAATGCTCGAGGCTTCAGCGGCAATAATTAGGACTGAATCTTTTGTATTTGTCTTTCGATCCACTCAATCGCTTTCAATGCATTTAGACCGTCTTGGCCGGTCAGTTTTAAAGGAGTCACTCCTTGTACCGCTTCAACAAATGCATTTGTTTCTAATTGAAGAGCATCAAATTTTTCAAATGGAATGGAACTCACACTTAAAAACTCACCCGGTTGATTTGATTTTGATAAAATTTCAAGCTTTAGATTTTGAGTGTCAGCAACTAAAATTTGACATCCTTGATGAATATGAAGACGGCGCTCAGATACGGGAGACACTCGACTGACTTGAATCAAAGATTGAATTCCATTTTTTAAGGTAATATGAACCTGACACCAATCCAGTTCTTTGGAGACCAGCACTCCCCCCATCCCTCGGATGTCTTGAATTTCACTTTGTCCCAACCAAAGCAAAAGATCAATATCATGGATCATTAAATCATAAAGAACATTCACATCGGCCCCACGCTCTTTAAATGGCCCCTTGCGAATCAACTCTATAAATTCTGGACCCGGTTTTCTCTGTTTTTGAGCCGCCAAAATAACAGGATTAAATCTTTCGACATGTCCCACAGTTAAAACAAGATTTTTTTCTTTTGCAAGTTGTACCAACGATTCAGCTTCTGTCGATTTCGAAGTGATGGGTTTTTCAACATTGACATGAACCCCATTTTGGAGAAAAAAACGTGCGATTTCATAATGAGCCAAGGTGCTTGCTGCAATTGTCACAGCATCGACTTTTCCAATTAAATCTTGATATCGCAAATAGCCAGAAACAGATAGCTCAGCTGAAACTTTCTCTATATTTTGAGGGTTCATATCACTGACCCCCACCAATTCAACAAGAGGATGGTTTTTCATTTTTTGCGCATGAAATCGCCCTAAATATCCGACACCGACCACTGCTGCTTTTAATTTTTTATCCTGGGACATCATTTCACCCTAAGCTTCACTGTCAGAAGACTCTTTGATACCACGATTTAAAGCCACACCCCGTTTGGATGTTTTCATAAAATCAATTAAATATTGAATATTCGGAGATAAAGTGCACTCATTATTGATTCGAGCAATCCCTTCATCAATCGTGTCAGAGCCAAATACAACAAGCCGTATGGCTCTATGGATATTCATGACCTCATCGCGGGAAAATCCCTTTCGGGCCAAACCCAGTTTATTTGTGGCACGAATGTAAGCATGATTTCCATGGGCTCGACTGAAGGGCAATACATCTTTATTTACAATACTACTTCCACCAATAAACGCCATTTTTCCAACGCGTGTGTGCTGATTAAAAGCACAGACTCCGCCAATCACAACACCATCTTCAATATGACAATGACCACCTATATGGCTGTCATTTGCCACAATCACATGATCTCCAATCACACAATCATGTCCCACATGAGTGTAGGACATAAAATAGCAATTGTTACCAATGATTGTTTTTCGATCGCCCTTGAGTGTTGCAATATTCACCGTGGAGAACTCACGAAAAGTATTATTGTTACCAATGATCAATTCTGTATTTTCGCCCTTATAAGATACATCCTGAGGTGGACCACCAATAACAGCCCCTGGTGAGAAATGATTGTTTTCTCCAATGGTGAGTACTGAATTGCGAGATCCAATCGTTACATGACCCTCAATCAATGTACCCTTACCAATATGGACTTTGCCTTGGATAAAACAATAAGGACCGATCTCTACATCTTCAGCAAACTCAGCATCCGGTGAAATTACACTTGTTGGATGAATCTTCATAATAAACCTTTATAAATTCA
>DAIRER010000404.1:0-2611 GCA_036795495.1 Pseudobdellovibrionaceae bacterium
CTTGAAGACCCGACATTTTAGATTCTAAATCTGAAAATTTACGTCTAAGACCTTCTTCTTTTTTTTCTAACTGCTTTTCTTTAGTCTCTATTCTTTGATTGATTTGATCTATTTGAGTATTTAATGATTTTTTACGATTCCCTAAAGGACTTGACGAAGTGTTTGTGATATTTCCGACTTCACGTTTTACGGTTGGAACAAATCCCGTATTAAATCCATCACCACGCAAAAATGCGGCTACATCTTTAGGTGAAGAGGCCAGTGTTTTATTGAACTTATCCTGACTAAAAGCAAGGGTACCATTTCGATTAAACTCAATCCCCAAATCCCCAACTCTTTTAATCGCAGACTCTACTCCGTATTGGGGAGTCATAATCACTCGACGCAATGTGGATTCAATATTTCGAATCAATCCATCACCACCCAAGGGTCCTAATGAGGCATTTTTTCCACCATTATTTTTAACTTTATTTTGTTCTTGGATAAACCCTAAAGCTCCATTATAGGCATCAACAAAACTTTTAATTTTCCCACTGATCACTTCTAAATTTTCTTTGACATGAACACGGATAGGTCGCCCCGGAGCTGCCGATTTAAAATCTAAATTCACACCAGGAATTAAATCTGAAGATTGATTTTCAGGAATTTCAATTTCAAAACCATCAATTTTTACTTTTGCATTTTTTGCTGGCAATGATTTTTCAAATTCCACATCCTGATCCCCATCCAACATATAAATCACTGGAAATTGAACTTGTTTATCATCTCCTGTCGACAAACCAGAAACCAACAAACGAAAGGGTGTTTCTTTATCTTTTCTATCATTAATGACTTGCGCTCGAAGCCCTACATTGGTTGCATTGATTTGTGCGGCCACGCCTTCCAGCGTATTATTTTTACCATTAATATAAACTTCTTTTGTCCCTTCAGGTGTTTCGAATTTGATATATCCCACACCGATTTGAGTTTGATCTTTATCGACAAATCCATTTGTCACGGCCGCTGGTTTTTGCGCAAGTTCTAGAACTTCAAAGGTGTACTCTCCCGTCACTGAGGCTTGCGGGTCTACAGTTCCATCAATGATATTCGGATCTCCTGAATGAAACTTTTTATCTAAGAATCCTCCAGCCGCCGTAAGTTCTTCTAGGTTTTTAGAAATGTCTTGAACCTTTGTATCGAGATCTCCGACCAGCTTAAGTTTGTCTTCTCTTTTCACTTTATCTGTTTGCATTTTTTTTATAGGAATGCGTTCAACTTCAATCAGCTGTTCTACTATATTGGGGGGTAACCCCGATGCCATGCCCGTCATCGATATTCCGGCCAAGTTATGCCTCCTGCAAAAATGCGCTCTTGATCTTTCTATTAATTATTACAGAAAAAAATATTTACAGTGAGTCAATTAAATGACATCCAGAAAAAGGCTGGAACAGGTCTATTTGACTAGATCTTAGGGCTAGAATTACATCAAAAAAAATATTTTCTCTATGTTTTACAAACTCGTTATTTGGTTATTTTTTATGCGGCTTTTTTAAAAAGATGACCTTTAGGGTCTTCAATATCTGGAAGAGACCAAAGATCCTCTTCTGGAATTCTTCGAATAGAGTTTCCAAGATTATCCTTAACGATGACAAAGAATTTATTTTCTATTTCTTCATACTCAAAAGTCCACTTGTGCTCTTTCGCTACAGCCAGAGACTCTAGGTGCTCTATGGCTTTTTTAACTTTATCAACACCCATGCGGGGTTTGAATTTATGTTCTGTAGGTCGCTCCTGTTGACCATTCGGTTCACGATCATGAGATTGATCAGACTTTATGCTTTTATTGATTCTCTCCACCGGTCTTACCATGTCGAGAGTTGCAGCCTGAGGGATCAATCCTTTAATATTCATAGTACTGTTTTTATCGGTAGACCTTTAAAACAACTTTAGCCCTTTTCTACTTAGGGCCTCAAATCTCAACTTTTAGTCCCCTCGACCTCTACACCAGTTACCTATCACCACTAAGTACCCCAGAGAGTTTCCCCTCTGGGTAGGTTGGTACACCTGGAGGACTGGAGTTCCCCTCCAGTCGAATTATTAACCAATTAATTTTAAAGCAGATTGTGGAATCGAGTTCGCTTGTTGCATCACTGATGTGTTCGCATTTAATAATATATTATTACGAACCATTTCAGCCGTTGCAGAAGCCACATCAACGTCTCTGATGCGTGAATTAGCAGCAGATAAGTTTTCATGTTGAACTCCCAAGTTATCACTTGCTGATTGCAATCGATTTTGAATCGCGCCAAGGCTTGATCTAAAACCATTCACTTGTAGTTGAGCCTCATCAATAGAAACTAAAGACTCTTGAGCTCCGGTTTTGCTTGAAAAATCAAATCCATCAATACCAAGACTTGAAATAGAAGCATTGGTCTCGCCCGCATTGTAAGAGATTCGATCTTCAGTTGGGTTGTCATTTAAGCCCACTTGAAAATCATATTGATCGCCAGATCCATCAATCAATTTAGTGCGTCCAAATTGGGTTGTATCTACGATACGTTGAACCTCAGATTTTAACTGTTGAACTTCATTATTTAGAAATCCTCTTTCTTTATCACCGACCGTATCAGAG
>DAIRER010000405.1:0-2604 GCA_036795495.1 Pseudobdellovibrionaceae bacterium
CTACAAGTTAAATTTATTAACTGAGGTTGGGTCTGAAGATTTTGAAAATTCAAAAAAGTTTTCAAAACCTCAAACAGAAATCGAAAAACCTATGTCTAGGCCCTCAGAATTGGTAGATTTAGAAAATGAAAAAGTAAACCCCGTAACACATTCATTTGAAAAAATGAATACGGCTGATGAGTACCAACGAGGACGCCGTATTGATTCTGGAGATGACGAATTGCAGGATCATGCTCGAGCTCTCCAGGAACTGGATTTGTCCAAACTAACACGTGGTGGAGAGGCTGCTCAATCTATATATAGAGCCGAAGGATTTAATCTTTTTGAATCTCTAGGGATTCAGCTTTCAATACCAAAAAAAATAAGCTTTTTATATCCAGAGTGGAGTGTTTTGAAATCCACCTATCTTAAAGATCACTGTCGACTTTACGAATCAGAGTTTATTGGCACGCAAAAGTCCTTAGACTATTTAGAAAAAATTGAGAAAAAATATCATTCTCAAATAACCGTTTGGAAAAAGAAAATACAATCTCTATTGAGTGAGCCCCTTTGGATGAACCGTCAGAAAGAGGGAGATGAAATTGATTTGGATGCCTATGTTCGAGAATATGTAGAAATTCAAAAAAAGCTTAATATCACAGGACGGTGGTATGCCCAAAGAGGAAAAAAATTTCAAGACTTCTCAGTTCTAGTTCTTTTTGATCAGTCTATGTCTGCAGATTCCTGGGTAAAAAATCGAAGAATCTTAGATGTCATTACTGACTCGATCAGCATTATGGGACTTTTAACAAAAGATTACATAAAAGATATTCAAATTGCTGGTACCTGGAGCGCGACAAGACAGGCTTGTTATTTTCAATATTATAAAAAAAGTGGAGAGGACTGGTCTCATTTTTGGAGGTGTGTCTCTCAAATAGAACCACAGGGATATACAAGATTGGGCCCGTCCATTCGACACGCCACAGCCTCTCTTAAAAAGTGCTCTTCAAATAAAAAGCTGTTAATTTTAATTACGGATGGGAGACCAACAGATTTAGACGGGTATGAAGGCATCTATGGTGTGCAAGATGTAAAACAGGCCTGTTTGGAAGCTCAAAATCAAGGTATTTTGACCTATGCCTTAGCCATAGAAAAAGAATCAAAACAACACTTTTCAAAAATGTTTAAACACTATAAAGTCCTTAATGATCCCGAAAAAATGTCAGCAGAGTTATTTAAAATACTAACAAAACTTATTATAGGAAAAAACTTATGACCGCAGTTGAGGCTGCTCTTGGAGAATTGTCACAGTTTCCACTCTTCCAAAAATTTTCAAGAGAAAAACTTTTACAACTTGTTAGTGATTCACAAATTGTTGTAACAAATCATAGAGAGGTATTATTTCGTTGTGGAGAAAAGGCCTCTTGCTTTGGAATAGTTCTTGGCGGGGCTTATAAACTGATTAAACCGGGGACGGGTGGTGAAGACACCATTCTTCATTTCTCAACACCAGGTGATGTTGTTGCCGCATTTATAATGTCTCAAGATTCCCCCTCGTATCCACTTTCCGCAATTTCTATGGGGCCTTCTCGTTTCTTAAAGATTCCAAGAAAAAACTATCGCGAATTTTGGATGGCAGACCCTGATCTTATTCTCCGTGTCCAGAATTTACTTTCGACACGGATGAGTTCATTACAAAGTCACAAAGCCATGACTAAGTCCCCCCTGAGTCAGAAAGTAGCATTATTACTATTAGATCTTTTAGAGCGTCAGCCAAAAAATGAGAATAATATTCTAAATTTGCCACTAACAAGAAAAGAAATTGCGGATAGCCTAGGGGCTTCCGTAGAGACCGTGATTCGTATTATGAGTGAGTGGTCAAAGCTAGGTTATATTCAAACTACAGATCAACAGATCAATATTCTAAATATAGATCAAATTCTAAAACAAAGCAGGGATACTTAATATGGAACAAAAACAAGTTAATCCTTATCAAATTTTATTTTTTCTTGGCATTGTCTCTAGCATATTAGGGGTTTCTTTGTGGTTTTTTTTCAAAATGCGATGGATCAGTTTTTTTCCTGGACCAGCTCATGGTCATCTGATGTTTTCCGCTTTTTTATGGCCTTTTATTGCTGGATTTTTAATGACAGCAATCCCAAGAATGACAAATAGTGCTGAAACTCATTTTTTTGAATTATTTTTATCCCTATTATTTGTCTTTTTACAGTGGGTTTTAAATTTACGAAATTTAATTTCCTATTCAGAAGGACTTTATTTTTTTCAAATTCTCTTTTTAGGTATTTTTGTCTTAAGACGTATTTTGCCAACACGATCGATGCCTTTTGAAGGATTTGTCTTTATTCCTTTCGCATTTTTTATAACAATTTTTATTTTATTAAGCCCCTATTTTTTGTTAGATTTCGATTCTACAAATGTTATGAGACTTTCTGGCGAGGCATTTGTGTTAAACCTTATCATCGGTTTAGGGAGCCGTTTGGTCCCTATTCTGAGTCGTGTTCCCAGCACGCCAAACCCCAGTCCAAGACTATCATCCACCAAATTGAAATGGCTAGTGGTTACGGCCCTTCTTTTAAATGTATCCTTTCTTTTGGAATTATTTAA
>DAIRER010000406.1:0-2601 GCA_036795495.1 Pseudobdellovibrionaceae bacterium
AAATTAGCAAAATCTCAAGTGACGGCTGTTCTTTTGCCCTCGGCGGACCTTTATATGAAATGCAATTACCCACCGGCTAAAAAGATGATAGAGCAGGGCGTGCGAGTGGCTCTTTCGACAGATTTTAATCCAGGAAGTTCGCCGAGTTTAGATCTTCAGCTTGCGGGAGTGCTTGCAAGACTTCAAATGGAAATGTCCTTACCTCAAGTTCTTGCGGCTTATTCCGTGGGTGCAAGTTTTGCCCTTGGTTTAGAAAAAGAAATTGGAAGTCTAGAGGTCGGAAAATATGCTGACTTTATAGGCACAAGTAAGAGTTGGCAGGAGTCCTTTTACACGCCAGGTTCAGCTTTCACAGAGGTGACATACTCAAAAGGCCGTCAAGTTTACGCAAAGCAATAGAAAATTTAAGTTTCTTAAAAAGTCTTGAAAAAGAACCCTCTTCTTGCCTAGTCTTGAACAGTAGCGTGAACTTTTAAATTACAAATATGTAATTACAAATTACTGGGGGAATCATGGGGGCATATTCAAACTTAATTCATTCAAAATATTATTGTCGGGCCTTTAATAGTGCCATTTTTGATGGGACGGTTCGCATTTATTTTGCACAATCCCATGAGTCTTTTGCTTTGAATATATATTTTAAGTTGCAGCAAAAACTTGAAAAAGATTTACAACTTGCCAAAGAGCTTTCTAAAAAAACAGGAAAAAATATTTATATTTTGGCCTATCCCGATCAAGAAACCCTCACTTCAACTTTGCATCTTGAGGATCCTGTCCGACCTATTTTTTTTGAAAGTTGGGAGGACAAGGGTTTTATGTACCTTTTTGCCGGTGAACTTTCCGAAGAAAATGTTGAGGATCTTGCCTATTCAATCAAAACGCTCATTCAAGGTTGGAAAAAACAAATTGAGGTATTGCCTTTTGTTGAAAATAGCCCTGTAATTTAATAAGAATGAAAAATAATCGTGGGCAAATTGTGGTGGAATATCTTTTATTACTCGTTGTTGGAGTTGCTTTAGCGGCTCTTTTAATAAAACAATTAGCCAGTCGTGACCCCGAAAATCCAGGAATGATTGTTCAAAAATGGAATAGTATTCTTCAGACCATTGGTGATGATATTATCGATTAGCGGTTTTTTGAAGCATGAGTTAATGCTTCTTGCATATCCTCTTGCAGATCTTCAGTTAAATCATGGACGAGCTCTCTATGCATGACTTGATCAGGAGTAAAGGGCAGATAAATAGGTGGCAAAAAAATAATTTTCCACTTTGTAGGCATCGGAATTATATTTAAAGGGAGTGGCAGGACTGTGCCTTTTAAGAATTTGGTCAGTTTGAGTTGTTTTAAATTGATCTGACTTTCCTCGGCCCCTAAGACGAGAGTCGGTACGATGGGAGATTGTGTTTCAAGGGCCATTCTTACAAATCCTCTTTTGAACTCTTGAAGCTGATATTTTTCGGTGGAGGGTTTAAAGTTTCCAATTTCACCTTCAGGAAAAAGTACAATGGCTTGATTTTTCTTAAGCAGGTCAATGCCATTTTTATATGTTGCCTCAATAAACCCCAATCGATGTGCGGGGATAGAGATGGATTCAGTTAAAAACCAAAAATGATGAGTCATAATTTTCACTTTGCGTTTCGCTCGTGTTTGAACGACGTGATTTAGAAGTAAAGCATCTAGTCCCAAATATCCAGAATGGTTGGGGGCGATAATGACAGCTCCCTTTTTGGGAATATTCTCGATCCCTTCAATTTCAACTCGAAAATACTTACTCATGAGTTCAAGCAAGAATTTGGGCAGAATTTTAAAAATAAATAATTCGTAATTTTTCATATTTTTTATAACCTAATAGATTCTGATTCCGATAACAAATAGAACTTGGGTTTTTTAAAAAAATTAGTCATGATGAAAAGGGAGGTTAAGATGAGTAAATATATTTTTGCAATTGATCAAGGGACAACCAGCACTCGTTCTTGCCTAGTTGCTTTAGATGGAAGTCTGGTCGCAATGTCCCAGAAACCCTTTCCTCAGATTTTCCCCCAGCCTGGTTGGGTTGAACATGATCCAGAAGTGATTTGGAAATCTTTTTTAGAAACTCAAGCTACACTTTTTAAAGAAAACAAAGTGAATCCAGATGATATTTTGGGTGTGGGTATCACAAACCAAAGAGAAACCGTGGTGGCCTGGGACGCTCTAACGGGTCGATCGTTATATAATGCTATTGTTTGGCAGTGCCGTCGCACTCAATCGAGTTGTGAAAAGCTCAAGCGACAAAATAAAGAAAAAATGATCCAAAAAAAAACGGGACTTTTAATTGATCCCTACTTTTCTGCAACTAAAATGAATTGGTTACTTAAAAATGTTCCCGCAGTTCAGAAGGCGCGAAAACAAGGTAACTTAAAATTTGGTACGATGGATTCTTTTCTTGTATGGAGACTGTCAAAAGGGAAAAATCATATTACGGATGTCACAAATGCCTCACGCACGATGTTGATGAATTTAAAAACGATGGATTGGGATGACGAATTACTAACATTATTTGGAATTAAAAGATCAGAACTGCCTCAAATCGTATCTTCCAGTGGAAGACTCGGAGAGGTT
>DAIRER010000015.1:0-5616 GCA_036795495.1 Pseudobdellovibrionaceae bacterium
TGGTTTCTATATACAAACTTAATTCAATTTACAGAGGTTGCATCAACTCGTGGAGATATAGAAAAAGTTCAGATGTGGGGCGCTTTTGCAGAAAGTCTTCAAGCTTCGATAGAGCAGAATGCCTGGGATGGAGAATGGTACCGTCGCGCCTACTATGATGATGGTACCCCCTTGGGATCGGCATCACAGAAGGAATGTCAAATTGATTCCTTATCCCAAACTTGGGCAGTCATTTCAGGAGCCGCCTCTGAAGATCGTGCGCAAAAAAGCATGGAGTCCCTGGAAAAGCATTTGATAAAAAAACAAGATGGTTTGGTTCTATTATTCACTCCACCTTTTGAAAATACCGAGCTCGATCCTGGTTACATCAAAGGATATTTACCAGGAGTTCGTGAAAATGGAGGTCAGTACACACATGCCGCCATTTGGAGTGTGATCGCTTTTGCGATGAGGGGCGAGCGAGAAAAGGCTATGGAACTTTTTTCTATGCTCAATCCTATAAATCATGGGCGTACTGCTGCTGAAATAGCGATTTACAAGGTGGAACCTTATGTGATGGTTGCAGATGTCTACTCTCAACCTCCCTATAAAGGACGGGGCGGTTGGACTTGGTACACGGGCTCTTCAGCTTGGATGTACCGAGCGGGAATGGAATATCTTTTAGGATTTCAAATTCACGGAAATGAAGTCAGTTTTAAACCCTGTGTTCCTTCTAGTTGGAAGAGCTATCAAATTCATTACAAATTTTTTGAAACAAACTACACGTTTATAATTAAAAACTCGGGGGCTTCTAAGCCCGGCTCACGTATTTTAATGGTGAATGATCAGAAGCAACATACTATTAATATTGAAATTTGATGATCCTAGGAAACTTAAGCTCACTCATCTTCATTTTTATTTTGATTGGCGATATGAAAGCTTTCAGTAAAGTGAGATTTGATGAGGCTTTTACCAAGAAATGAAGACTTAACAGTCCAAAATTCCTTATTGATGGTCAGTGCGGCCAAAGCTATTTTTTGATCTTGGTCATAGGCATAACCGATAAACCAATCCACTCGTCCTCGGGGTTTATCTCCGGTGAGGTGGCCTGTTTTTCCGCCCATTTCAACGTCTTGAAATTTACGATTTTTTAAAAGTGGGTAGAACGATTTTCGAGAAGTTCCTGAGACGACGGTTGAGTTCATCAACTCTCGAATTTTTTTAGCAGATTCTACAGAAATGATTTCTCCAGCGGTAACGGGAGAGTGTTCATATAGGACGTCACTATTATTTACATTTGTAATCGAATCTACAATTGTGGGGATGAGCATGATTCCATCATTAGCAATGGCCGCAGCAATCATAGCTCCTTGGACGGGGCTAATACGATTTTTTTTATTGTAACCCGAGGCCACTTCAGTTAATTCAAAACCCTTTTCATCAGGAACATAGGCCGTGCCTTCTTCAACAGGAAAATCAGAAGGAATATATTGGTTGAACATAAAACGATCGGCATAATGAGCTATATCACTGGGTTCAAGGTTTTCTAAAGTAATACGTCCAAAGGCTGTATTTATCGATCGAGCAAAAGCATCTTTTAAACTAATCACATTTGTCCAACGTGTGATTTTATCAGTCATGACATTTTTTCTGTAAAGGGTATAGGCTCCTCCATTGTAGCGGATGCGGTGGGCGGGCTGCAGTCCCGCCTTATCTATTGCCGCACTGGCCGTTACAATTTTAAAAAGTGAGGCGGCAGGGAATGTGGCTTGTAAGTTGTAATTTATAGGAGTCTCTGCGTGGCGTTCGTAGCTAGCCATGGCTAACACTCGTCCCGTTGTGGCATCCATTGCAAATAAAGCCCCGTAGTCTGGTTTATAAAGGTTTAACAATTTTTCGGCCTCTTTTTGCAGCGAGGTGGAGAGTGTGTATTTTATATTTCCCAAAACAGCCGAATCTTTCCATAAGAGATTCATCTGTTCGGGGTATTCATTTTTTTTTAAAAAAGAGGAAAGATTTAGACTGACCAGTTGCCGGTTGGAGATCACTTCATGAATGCTTTCGGTTGTAAACCGAGTGGGCATTTTCTGGATCAAGTAATACACAACTCCCAGCATAAAAAAGGCAATGCCTGCGATAAAAAATGAATAGATCCGCATTTCTAGTTTTTTTTGTACCATTCTTATGATTCTACTTAAGAACCTCGTGGAGGTCAAATAAGCATAGTTCTAACTTTTGAATCAAAAACACGACTAAAGCAGAGTTGAGTTTCGTCAGTATATTTTGTATTCTGAAGGGGTTCAATGATGGAACGTTAAATTAGCAGGGAGGCTTTTTATGACTCAAAAATTATTTTTAATGACATGTGTTCTTTTATCAACCACAGTATTTGCCCAAACCGAGCGATTCAAAGAGATTTCTGACGCAGAAACAAAAGATATTGCAAGACTTACTGCGGAACAGAGTGATTATGCTAAAACATTAAAGACATTAACAGAAGAATTTAATAAACTTAACGAGACGCTAACACCAGTGATTGATAAAACAAAAAAGGATATTAATAAAATCGTAAATGAAAAAAACTGTTCTGACTCTGCTTATGCTTGTGGAGAGTATGATTACGGGTGCTGGGGTCCTAAAAAATGTGAAAGTGATAATTTAAAAAATTTATCAGAATCACGAATAGAAATAGCTAAAAATGAAAAGAAATTAAATTCTGCAAAAGGATCTTTTGAGGCAGGACAACGTCGAGATGCTGAATATACCAGTGATATTCAAAAAACAAAAAATGATGCGGCTAAAGAGACTCAGAATGCAAAACTTCAGATGGAAAAGTTACAATCTGAAATTACAAATGCAAAATTGGGTTTAAAAGGAATGGAATTAAAAAATAAATTTACTTCTTTAAAAGATAATTTGGAAGCAATTGAAAATTCTCTAGATGAAGCCATTATTGCCGTATATCTTAACGAAAAAATGAAAAAGATGTCTGCAAATCTTTGTAAAGCTCAAGAAGCTTGTGGCAAAAATGAAGAAAAAGAAAATGTCCAAAAAGCCTTTTTAAATGGCGTTTTCAACGAAGAAAAAATTCAAAAACAAATTTCTCCTAATTATAACAAAGCTGTAAAATAAAGACTACTTTGCATTCAGAAGCTTTTGACAAGAAAGAAAGTCCTTGGGGGTTAATTGCTGGACGAGAAACGTGTTGCATTCGTCAGGTATCTTTCCACGCTGAACTGACTCTATATGCATAAGTCGAAAGAAATTACTTGAATGAGTATCGTTTTTATCTTCATTTTCCAATTGCGGTGTTTTTGAAGAAAAGGAATGTGGATAGAGGCATGCCTTATTTTCTGTGATAATATTTGCGGCAACCCAATCCGCATAATCTTCCTCGACGTAATGGGGGCCATTTGTGTTGTGTTGGGCAGCTAAACACGTCAAAAAGCCTTGATGCTTTTTTGAACTTTTGTCGGAAGCTAGATTGGCCTTAAAAATTTGTGAAATACCATGGCCTAGTTCATGAGCCAAAACACCCTTTCCCATTTCTAATGCATGCGCAGAAGTGTAACTCACTTGAATCTTTCCAAGGATCGTATAGTTTGCATCATTTAACGGTGAGATTTTGAAATTGTTACAGATGTCACTGTATTCTTGGGATTCAGTTTCTTTCTCGCTTTCAGATATTTCAAAGTTTTTAATGTAAGAACCAAGCAGCATTAAAAATGCATAGGATTCGCGGTCTTTAATTTTGAGTTTGGCATTTATCGTTTTTGTTTGAATTTCTCTTTGAATCTGTTGCTTCAAACCAATGCTGTAGTCCTCTTTTGTTAGAGGAAGAAAAAATTCAGCTTTGCCGAGGTACTCGGCAATCTTTGCCTGTGTGTTGCTTGAGTACTTTGATGCCCACTTTTCAGCGATATTTTTTTTTACATCACTGATAGCTTCATTCAAAGCGGCGACTTGTTTTGCAGTGGGCAGGGTCAATAAATTTAATCGATATGCGGATAGACATGATATTTTGCCATCTTTCTTCTTTATTTCATTCTCTGCTTTGTCATTTTTAATTTGTTCAATAGCTTTTGAGATTTGTTGTGGACTGCTCATCTGAGTTCGCAGGTCATCATAATCAATTTTGTCTTTGCTCGCAGCCTGAGCTAATAAATAAAATGTTTGCATCGTTGAAAACGATGACTTCTTTGCAATGAGATCTATAAGAGTCATTTCTGTAATGTCTTTGCCGGACTCAATTTCTGATATAAGATCTTTGGGGAATTTATAGTCAATATCTGCAATTTTAGAAATAAATTTTGCGATACCTGTTTCCTTAAAGCGTTCATAATCAGTACGAAAGTCAGCTGTCAGTTTTTTTACAGCATCGACCTTGCTGAGAAAGGGGTACTTGGTTGTAAGATAACTGTCTGGACTATCTAGGCCTCTATTCAAAAGTTCGTGCGCACTAGGAAGACCTGCAATAAACATATTAACTCGATTTTTCATGGCCAACTTATTCTTTTCAGAAAGTGGTAAGATTAATTCTTTAAGTTTTTCTTCATTAAGAACGGCTCGGTATGTAGTTATGTCCCAGTTAATGGCCTGAGGACCAATTTCCAATGCCATAAATTGAAATGCTAAATCTAAATTGTCATCTGTCATGGAAAAATTTCCATTTTTTAAAATTTCGAATAGTTTTTCTGTCTCGGCATCAGAATCAGTGGGTGATTTAATGGACCCCATTTTGTCAAAAAGTGCTTCGACCTCACTTTCATCAGAAGCAGGTTTGGCCAATTCTGTCGGTAAAATTTTAGGGATTTCGGAATAATTTACCCATCCCTTTTCAACGCAAACTTTCTTTATGCAAGATTCAAAAATAGCTGATGCGCTTTTTTGAGATGAACATTCATTGCAGGGATCCGCTTCCATGAGTAGTCCAAAAGTACCTTTGTTTATTTTTTCAATTTGCTTATGAATTTGTGCTTCTATCTGGGCGAAACTCATAGTGGGAATTAAAACGGCTAAGATTGTTATTTTTTTGAACATCGGTAAACATCCTCGCTTATCAAATAGGCAACGTCGGTTTCAATTTTAGAAATTAAAACACCACTGGAGCTAAGCGGAGAGAGATAAAAATTTTCCTTGTTAATTGTAACCTGAATTGCTTTCGGCGTTTTAACTTTTACTTTTGAAAAATCATTTTTTATGCTGTTTTCGATTTTTTTTATAAAAAGTTCATAGGCTCTGGCCGCACAAGGTTGAATTTGTTGTTGAACTTTTTTAGAACCAGATTGATAAATAAATTTTTTTCCTTGGATTGAAACTGAGTAGTCCAATTTGGGTGATTCAACTTTAAGTTCAAAGTTGGGGGTTGCCGCAGTACTCGCGGCCAGTATAAAAGATAGAAAAATACTCATGATTCAAGTGTATGCAAAAAAATCAGATTGTCAATTTCGGGGGCAAGCGTTAATGAGCCCCCGACAGAAGGCATTTAGCGAAGAACTTGAGAATTTTTTTGTGACTTTGATTGTGTAGTGTCGCTGCTTGCATCATAAACCATTGGCTCAATAACTACAGAAATGTCTTTTTTCGAACTACCTAATCTTGAACGCGTTAACTTTAGAAGTTCAACGGAGGATAATA
>DAIRER010000015.1:5716-13062 GCA_036795495.1 Pseudobdellovibrionaceae bacterium
CAATGATCAATAGTCATTACCTTGCTTCCAAGTTCAAGGTGACAAGAATAAATGCTGTTCAAGTGTCTTTCATTTACCGGCCTAAAGGAAGCATAATAACTTCTGAATAAAGGTCTGTTCGTGATATTTTCAAGTGTTTTTTCGTAGGCGTTTGTTACGATATCTTGGTTTATCTTAAGGTTAAGAATAGGGCCAAAGGCAAAAGAAAGACTATTTAAAATCATATCTCGTCTTTCTTCTGATGAAATTTGGTCCAAGTTCTCGAGTCTTAAACTTTTTTGTGGATCTGCATAGAGTATTGAGTTTTCTTTCAGCGTTACAGCTTGATGCCAATTTCCCTTTGATGCCTTCAAGAAATTAACTAATTTTTTATGGCCTTCTACGTCTGTAAGAGATGACAAATGTTCCATTAGGTTCTGACTAGATTTTTGAGCTAAAACGGTAGAAGTCATTATTGTTACAGTTAAGAAAGACACCATAATATTTAAGGGGCTAGAAATGAATTTCATAAAATTCTCCTTAGAAAGTTAAAATTTAGTATTGGGTACATGTTTGAGAGTAGCAATTTAAGGGCCAAGTGTATTTAGGGCATTTAAATTACAGCTGGTTTCTACTTAAGAGATTAGAAGATTTAATTTGGTCTTAATAAGAGAGGAAAATTAAAGATGAATAATATGAATAATAATATGAATAAAAATATGAGTGTTTATAAATTGGTCAGTTGTTTAATGTTTTTTGTCACAGGATCGAATTCAATGGCTTTATATGAATCATTAAATAAGACAAAATACAATTTCATGGTGGGCGTTGTGGGGGACCGTGCTGTAACTGGAGCCGCCACAGACCCAACCTTAAAATATACCCAGAAGTCTACAACGTTCTTTACTCAGGGTTCTCAAGGTAGGTGTATCAAGAAAGGCCTTCTCTCTACGCATTTAAGTATTCACACCCGAAACGCTTTTGCCATACGCAGTCTTTCGGAGCGAGAAATGCCAAAACTCTCTGCAATTTTATCCCAGTTGCGCACTTCAAACTTTATTTTTTCAATAATTTCATTGGCTTTTGGGGAAACCACTCTAAAATCTTGTGCTACGCTTTTGGCTAAATCAAAATCAAGTGCATTGCTGTCCCATGAAATATTTAAACTGAGTCCCTCAGCCATTTCATTTGGATTCACATCGTAAACAGGAGAAAGCTCCCATCCTTCTTCCGATAGTAGGAAACCGTGATTTCTTAAATGGTCATCTGAATTTGAAACAGCAATAGAAAAAACAATTCTTCGCCATAGCTCTTCGAGATTAGCATCAACCTTACTTGGGGCGCCATTGGCTGAAATAAAATCTGCTAACTCCAAATAACTGACCCCAGTTTGGTGGTTAACACCATCTTTATATTGAAGAAGAGTCATGGCAGAAGAAAAATGAACTCGTTTTCCACCGGATAGTCGGTCAAATCTTTTTGTCAAAAAAGTATGATATTTATTTGCAAATTTTTGCGTTTTAACTTCATTAACAGTTATTCCGCATCTTCCTGCTAACTTGTAAACAACGGATTCCCATGCGCCAACATCTTTTAAATCATCTCGACTTGGAAATTTAGCCATCCATAAGTTTCCATTTTCATCAAGAACACTTGCCTTCGGTCTTGCGCCACCTAAAGGGGAACCGGGTGCAAATAAAAGTTTAAGCTGTGCTGAAAAATGAGGGTCCTCTTCTGAACCTTCTTGTTCTAAAAACAGGCTGGCTTGTTCTAGCTCTCTGATTGAAGTCCATGGTGGCGTAGATATATTTTTTTGATCATCCAAAAATGGTCCATCACCAATTTTAAATCGTAGGGCTCCCATTCTTGTTGGATCGAAAACTCCTAATAAATAATCAGAAGGCATAAGCGATTTAATCCCTCTTTTTTCTTCTTTTGCTAACAGCGCCTCTCTCCTCAGCATTAAAGTTCGTCCCCAGCGATCAGGAGATGAATCAAGAAATGTTCCGAAGTTTTCTATTCCTTCCGCTGCATAAAAATTTCCAGTAAAAAGCTGTAATTGAGGATCAATTTGAAATGCGGATTGTCCTTTTAGCCAAGACTTTTCATATTCAAAAGAAAAAATTTCTTTTCCCCTTACGTTGGATGCAGTTAAAACCCCAATCTTTTGAGGTTCTTCTAAAAAATAGCAATTGGCCCATACTTCTATTTTTTTCATTTGGATTCCTTAATAAGTTCTAACAATTCCTGTGCTTTCGGCTTTTTAGGGGCTCGTTTTTTTTTTGTCATTTTTAAGTCTTGAAGTTTTCGTCCCAACACATCATCTAAAGCGACTCTTGAAATGTCTTCTGCAAGATTTAAACAATGTAGAACTCCTGCAATCGCTCCAATACTAACTCCTGTTTCACCATGTTCAATTGCAACCACGGTGTTGATGGAAATTCCAGCTCTTTGAGCCACATCTCTTAATGAAAGATTTCGCCTTAAACGGGCCATTTTTATATTTTCGCCTAGCCTTGTTAATTGTCTTATTGCCATCGGAGATGGCCTGATTGTTTTTTTCATAATGTTCCTTTAATTGATACAAAGAATACAAATTGTATCAATTTATAGGTAATTGTGTCACCCTGGAGGGGTGTGTCAATAGCGTGTTTCGTAAAGTGCAATTAAATGATAAAAAAAGTGATATTTGTATCATTTAATTGATAGTTATATTGATTTATAAAGACTTGTTACAACATTCTTTATTCTGGATCCTCAAGGTAGGTGTATCCAGAAAGGCCCTCTTCGGTGGCTTGTCGAACACTATCCACCATTTCGGAACGACCAAACTGAACGTAGGATAAAACTTCAGTCACTGTATCTCCAGGCACATAATGATCAACAGTGTAGCCACCTTCGGTTAGAGAAATATGAACCGCATCCGTATCACCAAAAAGGTTGTGGAGATCACCCAGAATTTCCTGATACGCGCCCGTTAAAAAGACGCCAATATAATAAGGATTTTTTTCAGAAAAAGGATGAACCGCTAAAGTTTTTTGAGGTTTTCCTGTTTCAACATTAATAAATTTTTCAAGTTTTCCATCCGAATCACAAGTGAGGTCAGCCAGCGTGGCTTCACGAGAAGGCTCCTCGTTCAGTCGATGAATCGGCATCACCGGAAAAACCTGTCCCACAGCCCACGAATCGGGAAGAGATTGAAATACTGAAAAATTACAAAAGTAAGTGTCACATAATTCTTGAGATAAAGTGATCACAATATCTTCGGCATCAGGAACTGATTTTGCAATAGTGATCATTTTTGTCGCTGTTGCAAAATACATATTCTCACACCAAGAACGCTGCTCTAAGGTGAGAACTCCATAAACAAAAAGTTGTTGAGCCTCTTGTTTGGCTTGGGTCAGATCGTTAAAACATTCATTGATATTGTCACGATTCATTTTTTCAAAAATATACTGCATGTCTTGCATCACACTGGGATCTGCTTTGAGTGCTGGACGTGGTGGCTCGGAACGGTAGAGATTATTTACACCAAGAACATTGAACACCAAAACGGAGTGATGGGCGGTCAAGGCTCTTCCCGTTTCTGTGACGATATTGGGATTTGGAACTCCACGCTCTTCACAAATTGTTTGCAGAACAGAAACAATGTCATTGGCGTACTCTTGCTCGTTGTAATTGATGGAGCTATCAGTAAAACCGGAGCCATCATAATCAATTCCTAAACCTCCACCGACATCAATATATTTTAAACCAGCGCCCAGCTTGTAAAGCTCGGTGTAAAATCGAGCCGCTTCTTTTAATGACGACTTAATATTTTGAATGCGAGGAATTTGAGAGCCAATATGATAATGCAGCAATTCTAGACAATCTAACATGTCTTCTTTTTTTAATAACTCTAGCCCCTCCATGATTTCCGAAGCGGTAAGGCCAAATTTAGAACGTGCGCCAGAGGAGTCTACCCACTTACCAGTCCCTTGCGTGTGCAACTTAACTCGAAAACCAATTTTAGGTCGCATGTTGAATTTTTTAGCCGCATTGATCACTAAAAAAAGTTCTTCTCGGCGATCGATCACAATAATGGTTTGCCTTCCAATTTTTTGCGACAATAAAGCCGTTTCAATATATTCTACGTCTTTAAATCCATTACAAATGATCACAGCATTTTCTGTATTCATCAATGCCAGAACTACGAGTAGCTCTGGTTTTGATCCGCACTCTAATCCAAGTTTATTTTTTCGACCAAATTTCACAATATCTTGAACCAAATGTCTTTGTTGGTTCACTTTTATTGGATAAACTCCACAGTACTCGCCTTTGTAGCCATGATCTGCAATCGCTTTATGAAAGCAGTTGGCCAAGAGCTCAACACGGGACTTAATAATATCTTGAAATCGAATCATAATCGGTACACGAATGCCGCGATCTAATAAATCCTGAGTCAGTTCGTATAAATCAATGGACGGGCCTTGGGTTCCCGTCGGAGTCACCATGACGTTTCCTTCGGGATTGATACGAAAGTACCCCGTACCCCAATTTTGAATTCCATAAAGTTGGGTGCTTTTTTCTGAGTTCCAGTTCTTCGTATCCTTTGTATCCGTGGTGTTGATCGTCATTTCTTTGAGCTCCTTATGGAAAAATCTTTGCAATTTATTTAGCACCCAATAAATTCAATATTTTTCCGGGTTTGTAAATAACTTTCGAAGGTTTTTTATCGCCAAGGGATTGAGTGACTGTAGAAACTTTTAAAGCCAGGCCCACCGCCTCTTCTTCTGTGGCATCCAGGGCGATTTCAATTGTTCCACGAGTTTTTCCGTTCACTTGAACAGCCATGGTGACAACATTATCTGTGGCAAGGGCAGGATTAAATTGAGGCCAGCTAGCTAAGGAGCACAGACCCTTCTGGCCGAATCGCTCCCAAAGCTCTTCGGAAAGGTGAGGAGCAAAGGGCATCAATAGTTGAATCAAGGGTAAAAGTGCCTTTTGTGAGCGGGTTTCGCTTTTATAAAGTTCATTTACAAAAATCATCATGGCACTGATGGCTGTATTAAAATTCATAGTCTCAATGTCTGCGGTCACTTTTTGAATCGTTTTGTGAAGTAATTTTTCAAGAGCAGGAGCGAGGGCGTCTTGTGTTGCGATCAATTGGTTATCATCATTTACGGCCAATCTCCAAATGCGATCGAGAAAACGTTTTACGCCATCAATTCCCGTATCGGACCACGGTTTATCTTTTGTCAGCGGGCCCATAAAACAAATAAAAACTCTTAAGGCATCGGCACCGTGGCTTTGCGCAATTTGATCGGCGGGAACCGTATTGCCCCTGGATTTGGACATTTTTTCACCATCAGAACCTAAAACCAAACCTTGATGAGCGAGTTTTTTAAACGGTTCACGATGACTGACCAGTCCTTGATCAAATAAAAAACTTTGCCAAAAGCGAGAGTAAAGCAAGTGACCCACCGTATGCTCAGGGCCACCCACGTAAAGATCTACGGGCATCCAATATTTTTGAGCCTCAAAATCAAAGGCTTTTTCTGAATTTGTAGGATCCGTGTATCTTAAAAAATACCAAGAAGAACCAGCAGAACCCGGCATCGTGTCGGTTTCGCGCTGACCCTCTTCGCCTTTTTTTTGATACTTTTTCCAAGCGATGTTTTTGGCTAAGGGGGCTTCGCCTTGGTCCGAAGGTTCATAATCTGCAACCTCGGGAAGTGCAATGGGGAGTTCACTTAAAGGGACCCCTTGAACTCCAGATTTTGGAAAGCTGACCATCGGAAAGGGTTCGCCCCAGTAACGTTGACGGCTAAAAAGCCAATCTCGAAGTTTGAATTGAACCTCTAATTTTCCCAAAGATTTAGATTCTAGGTGCTGAATCATTTTAGTGATGGCTTCTTTTTTAAAAAGTCCATTCAGAAAATCAGAGTTCACTAATTTTCCCTCACCGGTGTAAGGTAAAGTATCTTCTTCATCCGGAGAGGCCTTTTCAAGAACTCGCTCCACTGGAAGATTGAATTTATTGGCAAATTCAAAATCGCGTTCATCATGACCTGGTACAGCCATAATGGCCCCGGTTCCGTAATCCATCAAAACATAATCGGCAATCCATATGGGGATATTTTTTTGAGTCAGTGGGTGTTGAGCATAGGCTCCTGTAAATTCTCCAGTTTTTTCAGCTGCCGTCTTGCGATCGATTTCTGATTTTGAGGCGCTGGCTTTTTGATAATTGGAAACCTTTAATTTTTGTTCTGGTGTCGTGATTTTTTCTACCAAAGGATGTTCTGGCGCAAGCACCATAAAAGTCACTCCAAACAAAGTATCCGGTCGAGTGGTGAAAACTTCAAACTCAAGCAAAGGTGAAGTTGAAGGTGAATTTGAATTAGATGAATTCGGTGAATTCACTTTAAATTGAACACGAGCCCCTTCGCTTTTTCCAATCCAATTTTTTTGACCCTCTTTGGTTCGCTCTGGCCAATCGATCTGCTCTAAACCTTGAAGTAGTTTTTCAGAGTAATCCGTGATTTTAAGCATCCATTGTTTCATCGGTTGACGAATCACGGGATGGCCTCCGCGCTCGGATTTTCCATCGACAACTTCTTCGTTTGCTAAAACTGTTTTAAGAGCCGGGCACCAATTGACGGGAGCCTCTTTTTGATAGGCGAGACCGGCCTCCCAAAGTTTTAAAAAAATAAACTGAGTCCATTTATAGTAGTTGGAATCGCAGGTGGAAATTTCTCTGGACCAATCAAAACTAAATCCAAAAGATTTTAAGGTTTTTCGATAACTGTTAATGGCTTTTTCTGTTGTGATGGCAGGGTGAGTTCCTGTTTGTATGGCAAATTGTTCTGCCGGAAGTCCAAAGGCATCCCACCCCATTGGGTGAAGCACATTAAATCCTAACGTGCGTTTGTAGCGAGATACAATATCGCTGGGCGTGTATGAGGCAATATGCCCGACATGAAGGCCTGAACCCGAAGGGTAGGGGAACATATCTAGAGCGTAAAACTTAGGTTTAGAGAGGTCGATTTGGGCCTTAAACGTTTGTTGGTTTTCCCAAATGGTTTGCCATTTTTTTTCAACAGATAAATGATTGTAGCTCAAGTCGGAGCCTCCTTTTGTATCGATCATATCTATCGAAGAAATGCAAAAAGGGCCAGACCCTATTTCTTATTGCATTGCTTCCGGAAATAGTGACTCTTGAAATAGAGCCTGGCGCTTTTTAGGAATATAATAGAGAATGCAAAACCAAATCACAAAGGATGGTTCTCTATGTATCAAGTACGAATTCATGGCCGCGGAGGTCAAGGGGTTGTTACCGCCGCCGAGCTATTGTCTGTTGCTGCTTTTACGGAAGGTAAATTTGCCCA
>DAIRER010000407.1:0-2593 GCA_036795495.1 Pseudobdellovibrionaceae bacterium
AAAGACCTAAAATATTCATCAGTGTTGATTTACCAGATCCCGAGGGCCCCATGATGGCTACAAAATCTCCGGGCTCAATTTTAAGACTTATGCCTTTTAAAATCTTTAATTCCTGATTCCCAATTGGGTAGGATTTTGTAATATTAATAACTTCTAACATATTTTTAATGTTTTCCTGTACCAGAAGAGCGTCGCCCGGCTCCTATCGGTGAAAATGGATTCGTACTGTTTGAACTTTGCCCTTTAATTTCTTCTCGTAAAACAATATCTCCTTTTTTCAACCCAGAAAGCACTTCAGTGTATTTTCCATTGCTCACACCGACTTCGATAACAACCTCTTGGGGGGTCTTTGTTGTATTTTTAAGTAAAACTTGAACCACCCCCTCTTTGGTTTGCAAAACCTCATTAGGAATAGATAAAACAGATTCTTTTTTATCTAAAATAAAAGAAATATTTGCCGTCATCCCACTTCTCATCATTTCGGGAACAGTTTCCGGCAACACAATTACTGTGTAGGTTGTCACATTGTTTACGGTTTTTGCTTCAAAGGCAATTTGATCAACCTGAGCTGGAATTTTATTCTCAGGATAAGCATCTAAAAATATTTCTGCCTTTTGTTTTAATTTAATTTTTGCTAAGTCTGTTTCATCCACTTGAGCATTCACGGTTAAGTGATTGGACATCACCAATATCGCTTCAGTATTTGCAATGGTTTGCCCCGGCTCGATATTTCGACGAATGATCATTCCAGAGAGCGGAGCTATGATCGGTGTGGCTCGATAAATATCTTGCCATTTTTTTATTTCATCAGAGCCTTGAGATCTTGCGGCATCAATTAGTGCGGCACGATCGATAGAGCTCATTCGGGCTAAAACTTGCCCTTTCGCTACCTTTTGTCCTTCTTTAACTAGAACTTCATCAATACGACCCGAAATGGGAGCCTTAATTTCTAAACGGTTTTCAGGTTGAACCGTGCCGGTGGCGAGAATAGAAACTTCTATATCTCTTGGCTCTACTGGAAATTCAACATAGGATTTTTGATTGTCTGAATACTTGAAAAAATAAATTCCAGCTCCAGAAAGTACAATTAAAATTATTATGATCCAAATTTTTAACATTTAAAACACTCCTTCACCCAGAGCTTGTCGCCACAAAGACTCCTGTAGAACCCTTTGTTTTTTACTTTCAAGATAGTTTTTTTGTCTTTGAATCAAATCACCCTCAATCTGATCCCACTCTTGAAAGCTCACAAGTCCATTGTTGTATTGTTTTCTTGCAATTTCTGCTCGCAAGTAAACGGCTTCTTGAAAGGCCTCATCCACTTTTAATTTTTCTACTGCTTGAATATAGCTAAAATAAGCTTCCTGCAAAGAAACCCTTAAGGTACGAAATAAAGAAATTCTATTTTGAGTGGCCGCCAAATATTTTTCAAGAGAACTTTTATAACTCGATCGATCCCTCAATCCTGAGAAAAGAGGAATATTTAAAGTTAAGGCCGTAGACCAGGTCTCTGTTGATGAGGAAAAATCAGGACCCTGCTGCCCCAAACTCCCCGTCAAGTTCAGCGTGGGGTAAAAAGAAGATTTTTCTTGAGCCACCATCGATTCAGCGGCCTTTTCTAAGGCTAAAACTTGATGGTATTGAGGATGAGAAAGTGTGAGTTTGAAAAAATCCAACAGATCCTCATTTAAAGGTTCCTGCAAAGGAACTTCATCGGCTAAAATAATTTTTTCATTTAAGTTGAGCGGTTCTAATCCCAAAAACTGTTGTAAATTGATTTCAGATGTCCTTTGGTTATGAATTGTTTTTAGGTGATCCCATTGGGCTTGTTTTAAATTGGCTTCAGAAAGTAAAACCGAGCCTTTATTTTCTCGCCCCCCCTGAAATCTCAACTCAATCAAACGTAAATTTTCTTTTCTTCTTTTTTTTATTTCTTGGGTTAATAATTCTGAAGCTTCAATCGATTTTAAATCATTGTAGGCAGTTATAAATAAATGGCTGACCTTAGCTTTTTGAATTTTTAAAGTCGATTCGGCATGAGCTGTGTTCGCTGCGGCTTGGTTTCTTTTTTCTAAATCTAAAAATCCATTGAACAGATTTTGCGAAGCACTGAGTGTTGCCGAAGAAGTTGTGCTTCTATTGGAGGATGAACTGCTCTGGCTGGTTTGGATTTGCCCCGACAGTTGAGGAAAAAAACCAGACTCAGAACCCGCTTCTAGTTCTTTTATCGCCTGAAAATTATTTTCATAGGATCTTAGATCTGAATTTCCCACCTTGGCCAGGGCAACACTTTCAGCCCAAGTGAGTTTTTTTTCAGCAAAAACATTGGAAGTAAAAAACAGAGTAGAAAATAAAGTATAATATAAAATTATGAATTGAAATCTTAGTAAATTTGATCTTTTGGATGTCCGTCTACCCATGGTGCTAAACCTCCATGAAAAGACTGCAACTATATTAGATAAAAAGCAAGAAAGATCTCCCTGTGGTGATTTATACAAAGCGAGACTCACACAGGGAGGATTTATTTGAACGTTAGTCTACAATCATTGATTTAATTTCTTCAAAACTTAAGTTTTCACCTATAAATTCAAAA
>DAIRER010000408.1:0-2585 GCA_036795495.1 Pseudobdellovibrionaceae bacterium
AAGGGCAAAGCCGTAGCCTTCTCCGGCATTACTAAACTGTGATGCCAAATTTGTTAAGGTACTTGAGTTTAAAAGTGTGGCTGAATCTAAGATTTCTGAGCCTCCAACTCGTTTTATTTGTTTTAAATTAACACCTAAGTAGGAATTTTTAGTGATTGAAAAAGCCCCACCGATCATCACGACAGTGTCATTTAAATACGTGGCTTCGAATTCTGGTAATACAGGATTTTGAATTTTAAATGATAACATTGTATGATTAAAAGCTCCGAAGCCAAAATAGGGCATTGCGAATGTGGCCCGCCCAATGGCACCCACCCAGTATCGACTTCCAACATAATCCAACAATCCCCCCGATGAATTTGAACTGTTTATGGTTGAAAGTTGCTCAACGGCCTCAACTCCATTTACACCGGCTCCAAGATTTAAAATTTCTAATCGAATCCCCTCTAGCCGGCCTAAATTTGCAGTATTAAAATAAAGTGATTCTGAGTCTTCAACGATGGGACCATAAACACCCCCCATGCCTAAGGATCGCAATGAGATATTCGTCTCATAAAGCTCAGTAGCCCTTGCCTGGATCGTAATCAGAAATGTTAAAATCACTACTTTAAATAACACTTTTCCTTTTTTCCTTTTTTTTCTTTATTCGTTACAAAATTTTCTTTTATGGATTTGGGTCTCCACCTGGAACACAGCACATTTCAATTCCATCACCATCCGCAGGCGTAATTTCAGTTGTATCGCAAGTTCCAAAACCATCATTTGATGAATCTAATAAAAATCGAAAGGCCGCAATCATTGTTGGATCAATAGTACTGGAGTTTGCATCTGTGATACTACAGTTTCCAACACCTAAAACACCCTCACAAGCGGTTTGAAAATTTGTTATATCAGATGTTGATTCTGCACCAAGAATGTCTCCGACTATCCCTGAAAAATTATTTAATATAAGCCCCATACCCGATATCACTTGTTTTGCATCGGCATCAGACAAATCTGTATCTAAACAAGGATCTTTTTCTGCAACTCCATCATCATCCTGATCTAAATCTGATTTCAAATAGGTTCCTATTTTTGAAAATCCCACCATCAGTAAAGAAAAAGCTTTTTTTGAACCATATGAAGAATCATCCGCAATGGACTCAAAGGCCGCTTGAGCTAACCCACAAGAGGGTGGATCCACAGTGACTCCCGTAAAGGAATAGGCATATTTTTGAAACATTTGACTGGCTGTAACACTCCCATATTTTTCACTAAAAGTCGACAAACCAAAACCACATTTACCTAAATAAGCATTTCCTAAATAATATTTCACGCGATCTAAAGTTTGAAATCCTGCGGATTGAGCTATAATTAAATCCACAACTCCATCAAAGTCTGAAATATTTAATTTTTTTTCAATTTCAACATAGAGCGCTTCTGTTGAATTTTGGGATTGAGTAAACGGAGATAATGAATTTCCACCACAAGAAGTTAACGTTAAAAAAAATAAAAAAGAAATAGCTAGTGGCTTAAAAACGAAATGCAAATTTAAACGCATATCTTCGATCCTCCTTGAGGGACTCTAAAGTTCCAATTTCTTCTCCATAGGTTGCCAGTTGAAATTGAAAGTGTTCTGAAGCTAACTCTAAGCCTCCTGTAATATATCTTTGATTATATCCCATCCTTAAAAAAAATAGATCTTTTACATTCAACTCATATCCTGCATGAATTCTTTTAGATGAGTCTGTCTCAGAAGAAGACGTTAATAGCCCTTTGTATTCTATTGTCCACGTTGAACGCAGACCACTGTTGTGAATAGGAAACAATGCCATCGCTGCATCCACATCTTGGCTTACTGTCGCTGGTGCCTCTAAGGTATTTGATACAGGACGAACCCCTCGGGTTTGAGCATAAGATGTACTTCCAAAATCTCGAACTGTGACGGCAAGAGTTGGAATCATCGACCATGGTGCGGCCAAAATAAGTCCTCCATCCAAACTTAACCCCATACCCTCTTGACCTATCGTACTGATATTAAAATCTGGATTTGTTGAAAGATCCACATTACTTAATGAACTTTCTATGCGGCTATTTAATTTTGCATTAAATCCAAATTTAATCCGTCCATCAAAAAATCTTAAATTGTAGCCCAAAACAAAAGCCACATCATTTCTGTAATACAAATAGTCTAAATTATTTCCCGTTGCATCCACGCGAGCATCTAGTAAGTATCTATTATAAATTCCAATACCAAAATTTTTTCCAACAAAAGAGGGAAAAACTTGAGCACTGGCATGATAATTTTCTGTTGGACTACTTCGTAAACTCGGCACAACATCAACGGGATCAAAAATTCCATTAAAGGCTTTTGAAGTATAGAGGGGAAATATATTTTGACCAGCTTCTAATTCGGGATCAAAAACAGTTCCATAAAAATTTCTAAGCTTACCTAAAGCCGCAGGATTCACAATCAATGCTGTTTCATCATTAACCACCGCAATTTGAGCACCACCCATCCCCAAACCACGAATTCCATCATAAAATGTTCTATATTCTGCTCCGAAGGCCTCGAAAGAAGTAAAAATTGAAAAAATAAATAATGT
>DAIRER010000409.1:0-2578 GCA_036795495.1 Pseudobdellovibrionaceae bacterium
CGCTTTGGTTTGAAGTGTTTCTTGACCCGCTCCAACTGCTAAAAAGAAAGATCCTCCAAAGGGATGATAATGCAAAAGAACTTCAGGCATGGTTAACTTTAAACTTGCTGTACCAAGAGTGAAATCCAGTTGATTTAAGGCTGCAGAAAAAGAAAACTTATCACCCATTTTATAATTTAATCCATATTGTGAAAGAAAAGGTGCACCTATACCCACATTAAATCCAAATTGATTTGACCCCGCCGCCCACACCTTTGACGAAGCTATAGAAGCCAAAAGGACCACAATAAAACTGAACTTCATTAAAAATCTAACCATAAATTTAAAACTGGACCTATAGGTTTTATAAAAGTTTAAAATCATCCAGCATGTGACGATATTTGTAACATACTGGAGTCTTTTTTGAATAAATTCATAATAAATCAACTTCAAAACCTACAACCCGAGATAGATTATCAAGGTCTCATGGCACAGTTGCCAAAGCAGTCGCACCCGCGAAGAAAAATTTCTGAATTGCAAAAAAAAGGTTATTTGTTACGTATCAAAAAAGGACTCTATATTTTTACCAAAGAATATATTGGAAAAATGTACTCTCCGGAAATTATCGCTAATTTGATTTATGGACCTTCATACGTTTCTTTAGAGTATGCCTTATCACGATATGGATTAATTCCAGAAAAAGTCGAAGTAGTAACAAATATAACCTTAGGAAAAAACAAAGATTATCACACTCCAATTGGTACGTACTCTTATAGCCACCTTTCTTTAAAATTATATCCGCTTGGATTAAGGCTAGATCACAACGAGGACCATCGAACTTTTTTAATCGCCTCGCCTGAAAAAGCGTTACTAGATAAATTCAGTCTTCACTTTGATTCTGCTCAAAAGCCGCAAAAAAAAGATATTTCATCTGCCCTGTGGGAGGATCTCAGATTAGATAAAAATAAATATCTCTCCCTTCGAGATCTAAAACTTTTAAACAGTCTGAAACCTTACTATAAGAACCGACCATGGAGTAAATTACTAATTGAATATCTTATGGAGTTAAAATCAAAAACCCCTTACAGGACATGATGCAAAACTACGAAATACTTTCTCAACGAGATGCAGAGAATGCCCTTAAAGAGATTGTTCAAGAAATTGCACTTCTTGGCCTTCATAGATCTCATTTTTTTGAAAAGGCTGCCTTTTATGGAGGAACCGCTCTTCGAATTTTATATGGACTTTCTCGATTTTCAGAAGATTTAGATTTTACTTTATTACAACCTGATAAAAACTTTTCCTTAACTCCTTATTTTAGTGCAATTCAAAAAGAATTGGAATCCTATGGCTTTGAAGTGGATATTAAAAGAGTAGATAAAAAAATTGAAAGTGAAATTGAGTCCGCCTTTATTAAGGCCGGTACTAAAATTCACTTTTTAAAAATCACCCTTTTAAAACCTTTTGCAGAGTCCATCCAATCCACAGATAAGCTTCAGATTAAATTCGAAGTGGACACAAATCCAAGCCCAGGTTTTTCTGTCGAAACAAGGTATTTATTAAAACCAACAAGTTTTCCAATTATCTCATTAAAAAAACCGGATCTGTTTGCTGGAGAAATTCATGCTCTGTTATTTAGAAAGTGGAAAAATAGAGTCAAAGGCCGTGATTTTTATGACTACGTTTGGTATTTGAAAAATAATACTCCTGTAAATTTACAATATTTTCAAAATATACAGAGCCAACAGAATCAAAAAACTATCAAGAAAGTAAAAAACCTAAAAGATCTACAGAGTCTTTTAAAAAGCCATTTTGAAACCATTGATTTTAAAAAAGTAAAACAAGACGTTTTACCTTTTATAAAGGACCCTAGAGAACTTGAGGTCTGGTCCCCTGATTTCTTTATTCAAATCACTGACAAACTCACTGTGACTTCAGCCGGTTGAAATTTTCAGGTACACCTATTTCTCGTTGATTTTCTTTACCAGTAGTTCTTTGGGAGTGTCGATTTGATTGTGGGGATGGGCGCTCTGAAAGTAATCTAACTTCAGACATGAGGAATTAATACGCTGGATTCGTGGGTATTTTGAAATATCCACATTAAAACGCTGCGCCGAGAACACCTGTGGAATCAAACAAAAATCGGCCATAGTGACAGTGTCACCAAAACAATAAGTGACGTCGTCACCATAGCAATAGTTGACACTGTCACTACTACCATTCTGGCTGGCTGTGGACTCGAGCATTTTTTCAAGAGCCTCAAAGCCCTGGTGGGACCAATTTTGAATCCAAACTTCTTTGTCCTCAGCTGAATAATTATGTTTTTTTTCTAAATATTGAAGCACCTTGAGATTGTTTAGTGGATGCATAAAAGAATTAATATTCTCACAAAATTGACGAATGCGGGCCTTCTGATAGGGATCTTTGGGAAGATAAGAGGGCCCCGGAAAAACCTCTTCAAGATATTCCATCATCGGAAGAGACTGAGATAAAACTTTACCCTGATGGACTAACGTTGGAACTTCTTTTTGTGGATTCAATTGTGCATAATCACTTTTACGATGCTGTCCCCCCTCTTCAAGCAAATGAACAGGAATAT
>DAIRER010000410.1:0-2575 GCA_036795495.1 Pseudobdellovibrionaceae bacterium
CAAAGAACTTAAAGTGGCAGCGGCAACGAGTGTGTTGATGGATCGTGTTCTTGGACTTTATGCCATGATACTTATGGCCTTTGTTTCAATGCTCAGTCAATTTGAGCGCATTGTCGCCATTCCCTCCCTTAAGATTTTATTTATCCTTATCAGCGTGGCCTTTTTTAGTGCCTCTGTGGGTTTGGCATTGTTGTTTTCCAAAAGACTTCATCGTACAGGATTGTTTCATGAACTTTTAAATCGCCTCCCCATGAAAACAAAAACCCACAAACTCTATGAGTCCCTCCATCTTTATGGAGCCTCAAAAAAAACTCTGGCAATTTCTGTAGCATTAAGTCTTTTAGCTCAAACCAGTTCTATCTTTTTTATTTATTTTCTAAGTGAATCCCTTGGTTTTCAACTGGGTCTACTCACTCATTTTATCGTTGCCCCTCTAGGGTTTATCGCGACAGCCCTTCCACTTTCGCCTGCAGGTATCGGCGTGGGTCAAGCCGCCTTTTATTATCTCTACAAGACACTGACTCAAGTAGATAATCAGCTGGGTCCGTTGACAATGACAGGCTTTCAAGTTTGCACATTTTTACTAAGTCTGACTGGAGCTATTTTTTATATTTCCAGAAAAGATCGATTAAAAGACCAACTCGTTGAAGACGTTTTAACTTAAGTAAAATGAAGTTAAATCAAAATGAAAACTCTAATTCTACAAGTTCTAAAACTGAAAAAAACAAAGTTATAGTTTCTGCTTGTTTGGCAGGACTTGAATGCCGATTTGATTACGGTTCAAATGAGCGAGCCCACATTAAATCAATGGTTGAACAGGGATTAGCCGTTCCTGTTTGCCCAGAGCAATTGGGGGGCCTGACCACCCCTCGTCCCGCGGCTGAACAACAGGGCGATCAAGTCTTTACAAAAGCTGGCGCCAATGTCACCTCACAATTTCAAAAGGGCGCAGAACAGTGCTATAAAGTTGCTGAAATGATCGGTGCGAAAGAAGCCTATTTAAAATCAAGATCCCCCTCCTGCGGTTGCGGCACAATTTATGATGGCACTTTTACTAAAACCCTTAAAAGTGGAGACGGTGTTCTAACCCAGCTCCTTAAAAACAAAGGAATTAAAGTCCACTCTGTGGATTAATAAGGAGAATCAATGTCTCAATTCAAAAAAACTGTTTTAATTATTTTTGTACTTTTTGGAGTTGTTTTTTTAAATTCCTGCAACTCTAAAAAAGAAGCTGAAACTGAATCTAACTTTTCAGGTTATTGGAAGCCTGTTGGCTCATTTAATGTTAATTTAAAAACCTTTGAATCTATCACCCCCAAAAAGTATCCAGAAATTCATTTTCTATATATTGATAAAAAAGGGGTTGTAAATATTGAAAAATCTCACGTTTCAACAACAACCACTCAAAGTTTGATTCAATCTTTAAAAGCGGGAGATCTTAAAATTCAAACTCAATTTAAAGGTCAGTTGCAATTTATTGATAATCTTTTAGAAGCATCAACCAACACATCAACCAATTTAAATTCTGTAGCTCAATCCAATCCAATTTTTACTTTTGAAGTGTCAGAAAAGGATCCAAATCAATTAATTATTTCTAAAATTATAAAAAAAGAAGCAGTAGAAGAAGAAACACCTTGGATTAAACTTGTGCGTCGTGATGCTCCATCTGTTGAATCTGAAAAGGAAAAATATCTCCAATTTTATTTTCAAAAAAATCAAAAGCTGAACAGAGTTTTTGATCTCATCTATCGAAAAAATTTATTGCTGACATCAAAAACTGATTCTTATCATGATGAAAAGGGGAAACTTGTTGAAATTAAATTACCCGCAAACGATGTTAAAGAGATAGAGGGAACTCTGGGGAGTGAACGTCTAAATATAAAATATCTTCAAATACAAAATCAACAACAAGCTACTGTGAACATACAAACTCAAACTCTTATGGACTTTAGAATCTTAGAAAATAATCAACTCGAAATTCTATTTTTTGACAAAACAACTCTGTCTCTCCTTTTTTCTGGAATCGTTGAAACTTTTGACTCACCAGAACCCCTTCAAATTACAACCCATCGAAATTGGGTTTCCGAGGGAAAAATCAATGTTAAATCCGTTTTTCAATATAAAATTCTTAAAAATTAAAACCCAAACCCGCCTGTGAGTAACTTGATCCACCACCACTATTCAACGATAGATAAACATAAAATGAGGAACTCATTAAAAATAGACCTCCACCATAGTAGATTCCACCGACTCCCGCGGACACGGAAGTTCCAGAATGACTTACAATACTCGCGGCCGTACCTGTCCCGACTTGTAAGTACGGACGAAAAGTTCCACTAGAAAATAAATACTTTAAATTAAGATCACCCAAAACGCTTGTTGATTTGGTTTCCTCTCCTGTTGTTGCGCTCACTCCTTGACTCTGCGATACGCCCCCAATACCGACCTCAAACGCCCACTGACTCCATAAATGCATAAAATTCAATCCAACCTGTGCACCCGGGGGATTATTATAACCCAAATTCCAACTCCAACCACTCATCGCTTGACACGTTAAAGAATTAAAAAAGAACAG
>DAIRER010000411.1:0-2561 GCA_036795495.1 Pseudobdellovibrionaceae bacterium
TTTGATACAGCACTTGAGAAAATTCCTGACGTATCGGGTTTCCCATAATTTCTACAACACGCTTCATGGCCTCCTGAGGATTCGAACCCGCCTTAACCCCATTGGCCATAATTGTTAGGGCATCCACCATTTGATCCACAAACTTACCACATCGCTGTTCATATATGGTCTTCACAATCATTAGAGGCAATGAAAATCCTATAATTGTGACGATCGTCCCTAGTACAATTCCAAACATAAATCGAGGCCAAAACAATAAGAAAAAAAGAACACCTAAACCAAAACTCATCATTAACATTAATGCGATGATTTTTTTCTCTTCAGTATCAACACCCATCAAACGAAGATATCGAATAATTTCATCTTTTTTTCCCAAGCTTTTTTTATGTAAAAAGTGAATCACTTTATCTGTATTTTTATATACAATTGCAAAAAGTAGAATTGATACTACTGGAATAAAAACCCATTCATTAAATAAGATACTTTTTAATTTTTCCATATATAACTATCCTGACTTTTTAACGCCTGTAGGCGTTCCCATGGGCATTGTTGCTGATCCTAAATTTGGCGTAGAAACTTTAGGAGTTTCTTTCAAGGGTTCATTGCTGAAAATTTCTCTGGGAATATTTACTCCCTTATCGCTCAGTTTTTGTATAAACGAAGGTATTGTTCCCGTCGCTTGAAAATGTCCTAAGATTTTTCTATTTTTATCGTAACCTGTTTCTTTAAATTTAAAAATTTCTGCAAGAGTAATCACTTCACCTTGCATTCCTTGAACTTCGGCTAAGGATAAGATTTTACGAGAACCATCTGACAATCGAGAGACTTGTACAATCAGATTTACGGCACTTGCGATTTGCTCGCGAATTGCTTTCGCAGGCAAATCCATTCCGGCCATCAAAGATAATGTTTCCAGTCGGGCCACACATTCTCTAGGGCTATTGGCATGAGTCGTTGTCATTGAACCATCATGACCTGTGTTCATTGCCTGCAACATATCTAAGGCGGCCCCATCACGACACTCTCCCACGACAATGCGATCGGGTCTCATACGTAAAGAGTTTTTAATTAGATCACGTATGGAAATAGCGTTTGATCCTTCCATCGATGGAGGGCGTGTTTCCAGACGAACCACATGATCTTGTTGCAACTGAAGTTCTGCCGCATCCTCGATGGTTATAATACGCTCGTTGCTCGGAATAAAACTTGAGAGCATATTCAATAATGTCGTTTTACCAGATCCCGTACCTCCGCTAATGACTACATTTAATCCGTTCTCTACACAAATGCGTAAAAAATCGAGCATATTGCGGCTCATAGATCCATAGGAAAGGTACTTTTCAGGCGAAACCCCACCCTTTTTAAATTTACGAATCGTTAATGCGGGTCCATCAATAGCCAAGGGCTCAATCACGGCATTCACTCGCGATCCATCTTTTAAACGCGCATCCACATAGGGGCTGGATTGATTGATTTGACGGCCTAACGGTGTCACGATCCGTTGAATGATTAATCGCAAATGATCATTTGTTGTGAACGTCACCGCGCTTAAAACCACCTTACCACTTTTCTCAACAAATATTTTTTTATTTCCATTGACCATAATTTCTGAAACATCTTGATCTGCCAAAAGATCTTCTAACGGTCCCAAGCCTAGGGCTTCTTCTAGAACTTCTTTTATGACCTTAGAGCGCTCTTCTCTGGCCATATTGGGCGATTCTCGATCTACGATTTGTGAGATTTCTCTTTTCGTTTTTTCACGAATTTCTTTTTCTTTATTTTCATCTTGTTGTGAATCGTTTAATAGTTTTTTTAAATCAACGGTACGAATCACCTCGTTATGAACACGAATTTTAAGCATGCTGAAGGTATCCAAAACCTCTCCGCCAGATGAGGATTTCGATTGAGCAGATCCAGAAGCTCCCGCCTCAGAAGCACTGCTCGGTGGTGGGGGCTTGGGTCGAGTCAAAGTTTTTAATCTTTGTAAAACTCCCCCAGTCAGTTTTCGAACTGTCTCATAATAGGCTCCCGTAATAGGCGATTTAGGCTGACTCAGGACAAAGGGAGAATATTTTTGAAGGGCCATCATCGCCGTCACATCATCCTGAGGAATGATCGAAATCGGTGCTAATTGCAATTGATTGGATATGGCCTGGGGAGCAATTCCAGAAGGTGAGGCTTTGTTAATAACAAGCTGAAACATATCTCGAGGGTAAGTTAAAGATAAAAGTTCATTGATCAGTCGGATCGTTTGAGTCACAACCAACACATCCGGAGTGGTTACAATCATTAAAGCCGTTGATTCTTGCAACACAGACAGTTGTAATGGATTTAAATCATTTCCAAGATCAACAATAATAAATTTATAACTGCGACTAAAAAAATCTAAAAGCTTTCCCATCGCATCGGGAGAAATATTTAAACTTTCTTCTGGACCGCGAACAGCTCCCACATAGTGTAAACCCGAGGCATGAGGGGTCACCAGTGTGGCTATGGGTTGTGAAGTTAATGAACCTTGAAACGTGGCTAATTCACGCAATGTTTTATTAGGCTTTAAACCC
>DAIRER010000412.1:0-2561 GCA_036795495.1 Pseudobdellovibrionaceae bacterium
AATGGAATACGATTTAAAATTAAAGACCGAGCCTTTACTAAGGCCTTGCTGAATCAAACTGGGGATACAAAAAATCGCAGCACCCAGGGATTGATAATTATTAAATTGAAAGCCATTTGTAATTTTTTTGGATTTTAAATCGATGTAAATGATGTGAAAAGCAGCAAAAACAGCACAAAGAAGAGTCAGTAGATCTCCTCGGTTCATAAAGAGAAGGTCTACTGATTGGGGGTCTGGTGAAATAAGAATGACCATTCCCAAAAGAGCAAAAGCCACATTTATATAAGTAGAAGGACTTGTTTTTTGCTTCCAAAAAAAGTGAAGAAACAAAGGGATTAGGACCACATAAAGTGATGTGATAAAGCCACTTTTTGTGGCCGTGGTGTAAAGCAATCCCCAAGTTTGAAGGAGTAGAACTATTCCCAGAATAAATCCAGCGATCAAACCTTCTTTGACCTCATGGGGTGTAATTTGATTTTTTTTAAAAATCCAAGTAAAAACTTCGCCGACAATGAATGCCATTATAAAACGCAAAAATAAAAGCTCAGGAGGTGTAAAAATCTCTAAAGCCCAGATGGCAGCAACAAATCCAAAACCCCAAAGAATGCTTGTAAAGAAGAGTTCGACAGCAGCTTGTGTAGAAGGGCTATACTTCAATCAAAGGCCTCGCAAAGAATATTTTCTTTATTGAAGCCGGATTCTTGAAGTTGATCTCTTACAGAACACAGCATGGATCTATTTCCACAAAGGTAAAACGTGGTTGGAGTTTCTAAATATTTAAAGTTTTCTAACTGATCTTGAAGGTAACCTGTTTTTAGTGTTTCGGAGGTATTCATCGTCGGTGAGGAGGACGGGTCGCTAAATACAAAATCATATTTAAAATTTGGGTACACAGTACTAAGATTTTCTAATTCTTTTTTATAATAGATTTCTTTGGGATTTGGTAAACCAAAAAGCATTCGAAACTGATGTTTAGGGTATTTTCCCAAGTTGGAAATGAGATACGAGTAGTGTTGAGCAAGCCCCGTTCCCGTATTAAGAAATATCATTTGCTGAGTGGGGGGCTCTTTAAAAAGGAGTTTTCCAAAAGGTCCAGTAAAGCTCAGAAGTTCCTGTCCCTTTAGGTGCCAAACATATTCAGAAGCTATTCCGTTGGGGATATATTTAAAAAGCAAATGAAAGCGAGTGTTGTCTTGATCCGAAGAGGCTATTGAATAAGCCCTTAGCACGGGTTTTCCATCGGTTTGGGGAACATGAAGCATGACAAATTGTCCGGATTTAAAGGAAAGTAGAGAGTTGTTTTCAGACGAAAGAATTAATTCCCTGACGGTCGAAGTATGGTCAAAGACCTCAGTCAATCTAAATATAAAGGGAATACGTAATGAGGAGGTCTCTTTTTGCATAGAGAAAGCTCAACACAAAAAATCAAGGGAAACAAGCGAGAATATTTTGAAGAATCGATTGCTTGACACGCGGGTTAAGTCACTTTGTAATGAGTGTGTGATATATAGCATATAAATACGTTCCGAAGGGGTGATAAAAAATGAACACATTAAAGAGTTCATCAAGCGTGGTTCTATTTGCAATTTTTACTGCAATTTTTCCATCCGTATTCGTTCCTGTGTTGGCACAAGATCGATCTAAGAAAGATTTAAAGCCACTGTCCTTAGATGTAGGCACTTTAATTCAAGGGGAGCAGGGGTTGCAATTTGAGTACTCAATAGAGGGTGGCAATGTTTTGAAAGTGGGCTCTCAAACTCTAGATAAATCTTCATTTTCAATAAATTTTGGAACTCTGGGTGGGGTTGCTAAAAAATGGATTAAAAATGCCAGTAAAAGCGAATTTAGTAAGTATTATCTATTGATGAAGTGGCCACAAATTTTAAATCCACAAAAATTAGAAATTATCACAGAAAAAGGGACACCTCTTTTAACGATAGATCTTGAAGAGAAGATGTTTGAATCTTGGTTGGATCAATTAAAAAACTGGAGCCAGTCCCAAAATTCGCCTTTAAAAAATATTCAACTAGGACTTTCTGAAAATCAGTTCAACGCAGATAAACTTATAAAATCTAAAGAAGGTTTTCGATTTTGCTTAATACAAAAGGTAGATAAAAATCAATCACAAATTTGTTCTGGATACTATGGTATTTCAAATGTGAAATCTAAAGTTCTTATGAAACCCTTAAATAAAGGTGAGCAGAGTGTTCGAGTGCTTTTAAATGGCGAAGAAGGTAAACTTAAAGATCTCGTACCTGTAGAAAAAGGAATGGTATTTCGATTTTTTGCTGAACTTTCCAATGGTGTGAGTTTCGAAGTGGCTTCAAAATCACCGTCAGTAGAAATTCGAAACATTCAATTAAATAAATCGATTTATGAGTTGTATTTACAAGATGTCATACCAATTTCTCCAGCAACTCAAATTGAAAAAGAACAATATTCAAAATTGACAAGTCTGATTGGCTTTGAATCTACAATAAAAGACGAAAGAAAACTTTGGAAGTTTAATCTAGAGGCGGCTCAGCCGACAATTTATATCATGGGAAATGCTGGCGGTGTTT
>DAIRER010000413.1:0-2552 GCA_036795495.1 Pseudobdellovibrionaceae bacterium
CTATCATGGGACAGAAATCTTGACCGAAAACAAATATGAATGGCAAAGTTACACTCCCTACCTTCAAGGTTGGGCCAAAATGGAATTAGAAAATATCTCCGCAAAGGCAAAAACAAAGGGAATTACAAGTTGCGTTTACAATTGTCCTGAAATTTTAACAAACTCAAGTTCCATTTTTCAAGGCGTTGAAATCCCACTTTATCCTCTCTTAAAAGCCCTTGAAATAGAATCCTCAAAACATGAAAAAACTCAAAAGCTTTTTGCAAACTGTAAAGATAAACTTCAAGAAGGACGTGACTTTAATGAACTTTTTCAGGTCACAACTCAATTTTACAAAAATTATAATATTAAAAGTTTAGATCAATTTAAAGACTGGCCTCAGCACTCAACTCAAGACCAACTCGAATCATTGCTCAAGCATTCAGAAGAACTGATTGCTCTTCATAAGGACCCTAAAGATTTAGTCACTTTTCTATTAAGCGAAGTCGTATTTCAATGTTGTGGTTACATTATGTTTTTTGACTCTTGGAAACCTCAAAATGCAGCCTCTTGGATTGGACACGATTTAATTGCAAAAATTTACCCAAAACTTTAAAGAGAATATAAATCATGAGCATCACAATTGGAGCAGAATTTGAACTTCAAAATATTAAATTTTGGGGAAGTTCTATTTCTGGAATTCGAACCTCTATTGCGTTACCCCAATTCGGAATTTGTTTTGATTTAGGTCAGGCCTATCCACCCCTTTTTTCACTTAAACATTATTTTATCAGTCATGCTCACCAAGACCATGCTGGAGGACTACCCTATTTAATTTCACAAAAAGGCCTGAACCATCAGGCTCCTGCTCAAATCTATTTGCCTCAAGATTTTATAGAACCTTTTAAAAACATTATGAATTCCTGGGAAAGGGCTGAAAATCATAAATACGAATACCAACTTCACAACTCAAGCTCTTTACTCGACTTTGTCATAAATCCCCATCATTTCGTTCGGCCCTTTAAAACAAACCATCGCATTGAATCCTATGGATACACACTCATTGAAAAAAACAAAAAACTAAAACATGAATTTCATGGTCTATCAAAAGAAGAAATTTTAAATTTAAAAAAAAATAATATCGATATTTCAATAGAAACAGAGACACCCTTGGTCTCTTTCACTGGGGACACTCAAATAGAATTTATCCGTGAAAATCCAGCTGTAAAAAAATCAAAAATTCTAATGATGGAATGCACGTATCTTGATGATAGAAAAACAGTAGACCACGCTAAAAAGTGGGGACACACTCATTTAAATGAAATTCTCCCCATCTTAGAAGAGTTGGAAAATGAAAACATCGTTTTTATACATATATCAAGCCGCTATTCAGTTTCTGAAATTAAATCCCTTTTGCAAAAACGAATCCCAAAAGAGTTTCAAGATCGCGTCACCTTTTTTCCAGGAAGATAAAAGATAGAACTAGTTAAAACGATAGACTTTTTTACCAAGGAAAAATGTTTTCAAGGTCTAACCAAAGTCTTTTATTCTTTTCCTTTTTTTCACGAAAATAGGGTATCCATTCATCAGATTTCTTTTTTTTCCAATGCTGAGCTAGTTTTGCACCAAAAATAATTGCTCCCGCGTCTTTTCCCTCAAGTTCTTGTGGGGCTCTCAGTGCCGTTAACATTTCTGGTCCAAAATGACTATCCATAGGAATTCGATCCCTACGATCTCGCTCGCCTAAAACGATAACTTTTGGATTCTTTCCAAAAACTGTAAGGCTCAGGGGATATACATTTTTATTTTCTGTCTTTTTTCCAGCACTCGCCAGCAACAAAGCTCCCTCGTTAGACTTTTTAGTTAAAAGTTCTTCTAAAGCTTGAGTTTCAGCACTAGAAACTAAATTAAAATCAAATAATAAAACCTGGTACGAACTATCCAATTGAGATAGCGTTTTTTCAATAAGCTTTAACTCAGTGGTTCCTTGTTCAGAATAAACATTCAAATCAACAACCTCATAAGACTTACCATACTGACTGCCTTTTGCAAAAAATGGTTTTACTTGAGTTTCAAAATAATCTCGATTTTGTAGCGAGAAATAGCCAACCTTCAGTTGACCTGTAGACTTTAACTGAGGCGAAGCTTCAAATGTTGCTCCAACAAGAGATAGAGGTATGAACAAAAATAAAATAATTGAAATAAACCTTGTCATTTAAAAAATACTCCTTGAATTAACTCATCACACCCTTATTATAGAAAATAATTTACAAAAATTATAGATAAATGCACCTGGCCAGAACGAATGATATCATAATTTTAAGGAGATGCCTTGGAGAAAACTCTAGCAACCTGGGAAAGTGTCGAAATTTTCCATTCTGGTGACGATTTTTTTTCAGCCCTTATTGCGGATGTACGAAGAGCCAAATTTAGTATCCAAATAGAAGTTTATATCTTTAATATAGACTCTTTTACGAGACCTCTTTTAACAGAACTTGCTCAGGCTCAACAACGGGGCGTCACAGTACAAATTTTAGTCGATGGTTTTGGATCTTTTCAGTCCTTAAACCAAC
>DAIRER010000414.1:0-2544 GCA_036795495.1 Pseudobdellovibrionaceae bacterium
TACAGGTAAAGAAGTGATTTCTATTGAATCAGCAGCGCTGGGCTATAAAGATAAATTGATTTTAAGGGATGTTACATTGCGCCTTTTGAGGGGGCATCATTGGGGGATTGTTGGAGTCAATGGTGCAGGCAAGTCCACATTGCTAAAAACCTTAGCTCAAAAATTACCTCTGCTTACTGGATCTTATAAATTGGGTTATCAAGTTCAAATTTCATATTTTGCTCAGCATGTAACTGATGAATTAATGTTAAATGAAACGGTTCTGGAGGCCCTACAACGAATGGCCCATCCTGCTTGCTCAAGACAAGAAATTTTAAATATGGCTGGAAGCTTTTTATTTTCTGGAGATGAGGTTCATAAGCCTATCCGCGTCCTTTCTGGAGGAGAAAAGTCCAGGGTCGCTTTGGGGCAAATCCTATTAAAGAAAAGTCCTGTCTTAGTATTAGATGAACCAACGAATCATCTTGATTTTGATACTGTTGAGGCGCTCACCCTCGCACTTTCGGATTATTCGGGAACATTAATTGTAGTCAGTCACGATCGGTCTTTTATTGGTCGCGTATCCAAACAGATTTTAGAGGTTGCCCAAGGAGAGGTTAAATTTTATCCAGGAACCTATGATGAATATCTTTGGAGCCTCAGTCGTGGATCCTATGGACAAGAAAATGATGATAAGTTAGAAGACAAAAATAAAATTAATAAAAAAGTAGATGAAAAAAAAGTAAAATCTAAAGAGGTTCAAGCTTTTGAATCGCCTAAGCAGTTAAAATTTGAAATTCAAAAATTAGAAAAAACAATTAAAAATTATGAAATTCAATTAAAACAATTCTGCCAGCTTCGTGATATTGCAACTGAAAAACTAATAACAGCTAAAGGTGAATTGGCATCCAACTTATCGAAAGAAATTCATCACCATGTCCAAGAGATTGAAAAGACAGAAGAATTGCTTTTACATCTCATGGAGTCCCTTGAATTACTTCAGACTCAATTTCAAAAAATCTAGAATTTTAAATTTATCGTTATCTAGACATATGTCATGAATTTTTAACTCATACTACCTTATATCAATAAATTATGAAAAAGTAATAAGGCAGTTATAAATATCTAAAATAGGGAATTTTATGAAATTAAAAATTATTTTTTCATTTGTGTTTATAGGATCATTATTCGTTGAAAGATCCTATGCAGGAACATTATCTAGTATAAATGGAAATCAGATTGTCGTGCAATTGACCTCAGAAGAAATCCAAATGAATCTTCGGGCGGGTCAAAAGGTTAAACTTTCTTCTGACTTTGAGCAATCTAAGGGTAAAGTGCACGAAATTAAGGACGGAGTATGTACATTTATAGTCTCTAAATCTGTATTTGAACAGGGTGATGAAATTACAATTGCATTAAGTAAAGGGTCTGCAAAAAAAAGTAAAAAAAGAAATAAAAAAGAATGGTACGTAGCTGGGTTTATTGCTTATATGACCGGGTCTGCTTCAGGATCAACGACCGTCACTGTGCCTGATGGTTCAGGTGGGACCACAACGCATACATCTTCAGCAAGTGCTTCAGTTTCTGGATTTACAGTTCCGGGTTTGCGAGCTGGCTATTGGCTTGGCAGCGTGTATTTGGGGGGCGAGTTTCTAATGACAAATTATACAGGTGGTGGATCAGATACTTTAATAAATATTATGGCAGAGCTACCTTTAGATGAATTTACTGTTGGTGGAAGTTATAATTTAAGTAATAACTCAAGTCGTGGATCATCTACAGCACATCCAATTGGTGGATTTGTGACGTATGAATTTATGCCAAATATTCGAGCGATGGGTTCTGTAGAAATCTCAAGTGCGAGTGGGGCAACTGCAACTCTTTTTCGCTTAGGCGCTGGCTATTATTATTAGGCCTCTTTTACAACTACATGCATAGCTCGAGGGTGAATTATTTGTATTGCGTTCCATTGGTCGAGTCTTTCATTTAAGTTTTCTTCTTGAACTTCTCGTTTTGAAGCACCCCTGTTTATTATTTAGACAATTTAATTTAATCTGATGTTCTGATTGTCTAGATAAGTTTTTTTAAAAAGGTATTTTATAAAAAAACTTAAGTTCATTTAAAATTAGACGATAGAGACTTCAAGTATGATGCAATTGAAATTATAGATTAATTTTATTTGCATCAAAGGGGGGGGCTTGAGTCATACAAAATCAAATACAGAACCAATCGAATCTATAGTTGGATATGTTGAAAGTTCTAAAGGTCTAACTCTTAAGATGAATGAGTCTGGTCGTGTTGAGGTTATGCAAAAGTTAGATAATAAATATTATTTTTTTCATTCTTTGGAGCTTTCTGAAGTTTTACCCCGCCTAGACACCGAGGGAAAAGATTTTTTACAAATTAACTTTAAAAGTGGGGCAAAAGTACTTTTTACAGAAAATTTGATTGGGTTTAAACCATTGGAAATTATTGGTTTAGATATGTCACGCCTACCTAAAGTGGTAACAACTCCAGACTTAATGAGTGTTTATGGAGCTCTTGAAGAAGCTATGGATTCAGATT
>DAIRER010000415.1:0-2539 GCA_036795495.1 Pseudobdellovibrionaceae bacterium
TGCCTTAACTACTGAGCTTTCAAACTTACTTCCACAACCTATCATATATGCTGATGAAAGAATCACTCCCATTACAAAAAATTGACTTAACTTCATAAATATCTCCTTTAATAATTAATTTATAAAAACAAAATGCTTCAAATCTAGTCATTGCCAGAGTTGGGCCAACATTTTAGAGATTAGACTCACTTAAATTTGATTTGGTGGGTTTAAAATTTGAATTGTCTCAAAATCACCCAAATTGGTTTTACAACTGTCAGATTTCTAACAGGTGGGTGGTTCTTTATGAGATTTGAGAGAAAACAAGTATTTATCGAGGTGACTTTTCTTTCAATAATAAAATTTTCCCTTGCACCTCTTCGATGATTTTAAATCTTTGATTTGATTCTGCTTCAAAATTACTAATCTTTGTATATAGCAATTCATGACTGTCCAGTACGATCTTATTCCTATGGTTTTGCTCATCAACAGAAATTGCCACCCTATGAATTTCAGCCATCATCAAATCAAACTTGGCGTCCATCTGACTGAATTTGGCGTCCATCTGACTGAACTTAGCGTCCATCTGACTGAATTTGGCATCCATCTGACTGAATTTGGCGTTTACTTTTTTAAATTCTGAGCTCATTTTTGAAATTATTTTTTTCTCTGTTAATTTAAGCATGCCAATTGTAGCTGGTAAGTTGTCCGTATGAGGCAAGGACTTTTTTAAAAGTAGCTTCCTATTTATTTTTACTTTTGTTGCTTTTGTTTTTTTCATTATGATTTTCAATTCCTGTTTCTTTAGTTTTTTAAGGACAACCAAAATCAGAATATCAAACTAGGTTATTTTTTTGATCTAAGCAAATTTTAAATCACAAAATAATCTGAAAATATTTTGATTTTTTTTGATGAAAGACTAACGGTTAAAAACTAATATGTTCGTTTTAAACATTCCTTCCGTCCGAAGATATCCGCACCGCGGAAGTCTTCGGCAAAATGGCAATAATGCAATGAATCATTATGGAACCACTGCCATCAAACTCTCACAAATGGAGTTCATTGGACGCATGTTGGCCCTGGTCCCTCGACCCAGAGTCAACTTAACCCGTTTCCAGGCCTGCAGCAAGTACGGCGGAAAAGTTAAAATCATTGCACCTGATGCGGAGTCTTTTTTTGATCTACTTACAAATCCACATTTACCAATTTTTTTAGAAACCAACACTATGGTTCTTTATGAGATTTGCAAGACTACAGAGGTCCGGTCCGCTTAAGGGATTGAATCATAGTATCGAGTGTTCCTAAAAATTTAGAGCGGGCTTTTTTATCCATCGGGGATGGGCCGCCTTTTACCTCACCCATATGCCTTAGATTTTGCATAAGTTCTCGGTTGGCGATAGCAGATCCAATATTATCCTCGGTAAATTCCTCGCCCTTGTTGCCTAGAACCCTGGCTCCCTTCTTAATGCACCGATCTGCTAATAAAATATCACTGGTTATAATGATATCTCGACAATTGGAGTTTTCAACAATCCAATCGTCCGCAGCATCGAAGTTTCCAGGGACTACAATCATTTTTAAAAGAGGATTCGCTGGAAGACGCAAAGCTTTGTTCGCAACAAGCACAACAGATAGGCTGTAGCGTTCAGCAACCCGAAATACCTCTTCTTTGACAGGGCAACCATCAGCATCTATAAATATTTTCGTCATAAAGTCACTTTACATGCTTAACAGTTAAAATTTCAAGCCAACATTTAAATCATTTAACGAACTGATCCGCCTTAATAAGATTTAAAAAACCAAACATCGAAAATACGACTCAAATACGACTCAAATATATTTTTTAGTAAATGATTTGGTTTGTTTAAATCAATTAATCCAAAGTAAATTTTTGAAGTGGTGAATTCTGACCATTGATCATTAACGACCAATATTGGTGGCCTTTATAATACACACGAGTTGTTACTTTTTTTAAAGGTGTGTTTAGTACTGTCTGCAATTGAGAATTTGGAGGTAGTAGAATTCTTTTTCCTTTAAAAACTTTTTTTGAATATTTTCCGTTGGATTTTAAAAGATCTAAACACACATCCACAACGACCGTCATGTTTTTCTTTGTAGGGTTTTTTAAGATTAAAGAACCCTTTAAACTATCACCTAATTTTATTTTTTTTATATTCAAAGTAATTTTAATAATTTGTGGTTGAACAGAAGAAACACCTGACAATTGAAGGGCCCCGGAATGACCCTTTTTAATTAAAGTTCGAGTTGCATGCTTTACAACCCATGGATTTGGCCAGTTTTTTAAATTTTGAACTAACCAATCCCCATTATTTTTTGATAAATCATTCATATGATTTGCAACTGATTTTTGAACATATTTTGAAGTGTCATTTTTTAAGGCCACCAAGAGTGGCCAAGTGAGTTCAGGATTTTCACTAAACTGAGGTAACTTTTGCCCCCAGGGCAATAGCGGACGAGACCCTTCAGAAACAAGCCGTCGCACATGCTCGTCAGGGTCCTGGGACCATTCCATAAATTGATTTAACATATAACTTTGATC
>DAIRER010000016.1:0-12779 GCA_036795495.1 Pseudobdellovibrionaceae bacterium
ATCAAAGGCCGGGATTCAAAGAGGTGATATTCTAACTCAAGCCAACGGCAAATCAATTCAAAACATGAATTTTGAAGATATCGTTACCGAGCTAACTGGCCCCGTTGGCACAATGGTTGATCTTCAATTGGTACGAAAAGAAGAAGCTATTAATCTTCAAATTAAAAGAGATATTGTAAAAATTGAAAATGTTCAGAGCTCTCTATTAAACACAATGGATTCTAAATTCGGCCTTATAACTATAGAGTCTTTTATGGACGACCAATTAGCAGAAAAGGTTTCTTTTCATATATCTAAATTAACCGAGTCAGGTGCTAATGGCTTAATCATAGATCTTAGAAATAACGGAGGTGGTTTTTTAAATCCCGCCGTTGATATAGGAGCTTTATTTTTGGGAAAAGTCCCTATTACAACACTCGTCGACTTCAAGACAAAACACCGTCAACACCTAGTAAGTTCTGATTTTGACAAAATTACAAAACTTCCCTTAGTCGTTCTTATAAATCATGAGTCTGCCAGTGCCTCAGAGGTGTTTTCGGGCGCCATCAAGGATTATGGTCGTGGCTGGATTGTAGGAATACGCTCCTTTGGTAAAGGATCAGCTCAACTGCTTTCAGAATATGACTCTAATACCGAATTAATTTTAAAAGAAACGACTAGTTTATTTTATCACCCCAGTGGAAATACAAATCAACTTGTAGGCATTTCTCCTGATTTTGAAGTGTGGTCAGACCCGAATGGCACTGAAAAAGATTATCCAGAAATTTTAAGAGAAGAAGATTTGTTTGTTAACCCCCTTGATGCAAGTCCAATTCCATCTATTATTTCAGAAGATTTTTTGAATACCAAAAATAAAATTCGCAACAAACTGCATTCAAAAATTTCAGATTGTATTCTTGATAAAACCAGGGCGTTAAACTCGTATAATGAATCAAACGCAGCCAATGACTATCAACTTCTCTATGCTGAAGAGGTTTTGTTTTGTCATAAGATAAATATTAGACTTTAAGGCTACGATAGCGGAACAACAAGAAAAGCCAGAATAAAAGCTGCCACATAAATTAAAACAACCTTTTGAACACTCTGTCTTTTTTTACAACAATTCAATATGCTCATGAATTCACTCACTTCCATTGATTGAATATTTTTAACAAATCTTGATTGAAGATGCATTATGCGGTCAGTTATTCAAAATTATTTGACCATTTGGGTTTATAATAATTGTGATTGTCATTTGTAATTCTGCGTTCTTCTCTGCCATCTATAGTTGAAATATAAATTTGACTATTACCTGTTCGATTGCTTGTATACATAATGTATTGGCCATTGGGTGAAAAGGTTGGATCTTCGTTATTAGCCAACCTACCATTTGACTTTAAAGCCTTGGTAATTCTATTAATATTTTTACCATCAGGATCCATTATAAATATATCAAAGTTATTATTATCTTGACCGGAAAATGCAATCTTTGAACAATCGGGAGACCACGACGGACTCGAATTAAACACTCCACGCATTGTTATTCTTTTGACACTTGAACCATCGCTATCCGAAGTATAAATCATGGGTCGGCCACTCCGATCTGAAGAAAATGCAAGTAAATCATTTTTTTCACAATAAGCGGGCTCTACATTGAGTGCCCCCAGAGGCCCTTTTGTGATTTGTCCAACAACTTTTCCGGCTAAAGAAATTTTATATATATTTGAATCCGAGCCATGTGAATGAGTCATAAAAACAGAGTTTTCTTTACCATAAAACGCGACCCCGGAATTTACTCCCTTTTTATAGGACAACAGTGTTCGAAAACCCGAAGCTAGATCATAAATAAATAGATCTGCATTTCGTCCCCCGAAGCCTTTTTTCTTTACATAGGCCGTATAAGCAATTTTTTTGTTATCATAAGACCACGCAGGAGATAATGTGATTGATCTATGATTTGAAATCTTAAATGCGTTTTGTCCATCCCAGTCCATCACATATATTTCTTTTTGTGGAGCCACATCGCGATCTGTTGCAACTACAATTTTACTTAAAAACATTCCTGGTTTTCCAGTAAGTGCTTTTATAATATCATTTGAAAAGGTGTGAGCAACTCTTCGAACATTATCTGTCGTTGATTTATACTTTTTTCCCATGGTTAATTTAGCAGTAGGAATATGATAAAAATAAGTTTCAATTTCTAAGTCTTTGTTAGTCACAGAGTAACCAACTCTCAGTAAAAACTCTGCACCAATGGCTGACCACGCATCAAACTTAAATCCATTGGGATCTCCTGGTTTTGGCTTTAATCCTATCTTATTTGCATCTTCCAAAAAAGCAGATGCCGAAATAAACTGAAAGTAAGAAGAAACGGATAAATCATTTACTACCGTTTCAAAAAATTCTGCGCCTAAAAGAGTTTGCTTTGAAACCTGCGTAGGTGAACCTAAATATAATGGTTTTGGAAACGCAATAAGGCTTTTTTTAATTTGAGCTTCACCCAGACGAATTTTAATATCAGCTTCTTCCGCTTTTGCAAAAGACAAAGTCAACAACACAGAAATTATTATTAAATTTATTATATATTTCATAAATTCCTTTCATAAAGTTAAGTCTACGGGAAAAACACAACAAAGCCACGATTTTCCATTGCTCCAGCCACTAATCCGGGTGGCGAAGGAAAGGGCGCAGAAGCTTGAATTGTATTTAAAGCGGCTTGATCATACTCACTATTTCCACTGGATGAAACAAGGTTTTTTCCGATGAGCGCTCCTGATTTTGACACAAAAACTCTGACCTGTGCCTGATAGCCCTTACCACTGAGCCACTCGGGAAGTTGCCAGTTTTGCTTTATATGTCTATCTAAAATAACAGCATATTCATTGAGCTCTAATTTTTCCAAACCCTTGAGAGCTGACCCCTCAGAAACAACATCTCCCTTTACAGGTCGAGCACCCGACGGTGTTTGACTTAATTTCTTTATGTGATCCTTTGCTAACTCTTTTCGTATTTTATCTAGCGCAGATTGGGTTTTAATTTTATCCAAGGCCTCTTTTTGGGTTTTCGAAGGTTTTATTTTAACAGCCTCCTCTGGAGGAGCCGGCTTATCCAGTTGAATTGGAGGTGGTACTTTCTCAAGAGCCTGAGCCTTTTCAGCAGTTTTAGAATTTTCTTTCGTATTTTCTACATTTTCTATATTTTCAATTTTATCCGGCAATCCAACTAAATCAACACGTATAGCTGCTGTATAATCTACTTCCAAGGGTTTAAAAAACACTGTCTTAATCAAAAAAATGGAAAGAATTGCAGCATGTGCCGCCACAGAGAGGGAAAGTCCAGAGAAAATAGAGTTTTCTTCTTTGTTTTCAATCAACATTTTTTACTTTTTAGGTAACGTCACAAGACCAATATTAAAAATCCCAGAGGCTCTGATCTCGGCAAGAACCTCAGCAACAAATCCATAATCTACTTTTTTATCTGCTTGTATAAAAACTTGTTTGTTTTTTTTATTTTCAAAAATGGCCTTTAGTTTTTCACCGAGGCCCCCCAACATCACTCTATTTTTATTAATAGTGATGTTTTGATGTGCATCAATAGTCAAAATAAAGGGTTCGTCTTTTAGCTCAATTCCAGAAGGAGAAGTCTTTGGTAAATTAACAGTAAGGCCTTGCTGCATTAGTGGGGTTGTTACCATAAACATGATCAATAAAACCAACATCACATCCACTAAAGGTGTCACATTGATTTCACTCATGGTTGTTCTTTTTTGTTTACCCATTTGAAAAGCCATATTTAGCCTTTCACACTGAAAAAGTTTCTTTTAACTACATTTAAATAATCTGAGGCAAAATTATTTAAAACGTTTTCTTGTTTTTTTATTTTTCCAATAAACTGGTTATACAAAACAACTGCGGGTATAGCGGCGGCCAAACCTATCGCCGTTGCAATTAAGGCTTCAGAAATTCCTGGAGCAACGACGGCCAATGTGGCGACTCCTGTTTGACCAATTTTATGAAACGAATTCATAATTCCCCAAACGGTTCCAAACAATCCAATAAACGGCCCCGTACTGCCCGTCGTAGCCAATACATTTAAATAAGACTCCATAATGGCAATTTCATTTTCAATGGACCGATGTAAAGAACGCTCTAAATTATCTAGGCCTGAAAGCAAAGGAGATGTTGCAGAACCTTCTGCTTGTTTAAGCAGGGGAGACTCCGCAATCCTACGCATCTCTTCATAGGCTTCTTTAAAAACACGAGCGAGAGAACTGTCTTCATATTGTTTTAAATCCTCATAAAGTGAATCTAGAGAAGTCGTTTTTTGAAAGCGATGTAGAAACAACTCATTGGCCGTATTGAGCTTCTTAAAAAACTGAAATTTAGTTATGGCAATTCCCCATACAAAGACCGATAGGCCGATCAATGTCAAAAGAGTGAGCTGGACAATGATGCTCGCTTCAAAAATAGATTCAATTGCACTTAAATTAGTTGTATTCATAATGGTGTTTACTTCATTCATGTTGAGAGTCTAACTGAAATTTTGACAGAATCAAGCCATCGGGCTTAAAAGATTTTGCAATTTCTAACTCCTCTAAGTTTTGAATTGGTCCCAGTACAATTTTCTTATTTCTTCTTCTCATTTCATTAATAATGTCTTCATTAATGATACTTCTTTTTTTATATTTCACTGGAGCAATATAAACATCTCGTTTAAAAGGAGTTGCAGGAAGTATATAGAGCGAATGATACGTTAAAAACCTCATCCAGTCATCCTGGGAGCTTCCAAAAAGCCATCGAGGGCGAAGAGTTTTTATACTTGTAACAACAATTCCTATACGACTTGAAATAAGAATTTGATCCCCTATTTTGGGACAAGTATCAAAAAATTCAACCAAGGACAGATCAATATTCGTTGCATTATCGGCAATATTGATGATCGTTCGATTTTTTGAATTTTGACACAAGGACTCACGAAAAAGCTCCAACTTACTCCATCGAGATGTTTTTTCTGTAATTTCTTTGAGTGTGTAGTTTGATAATTTATTCCCTTTAAAAACAAAAACTTGTGGTGAGTGGAGCTGCTCTTCTTTTTTTATTTTAAAAAAAGATAACATTTCTTCAGGTGTCATTACAAGCAACTGTCCATCTTCAGTTTTATGAACAGAAATATAATTTTTTTCGGAAAGTTCTTCGGGCAAAAAAACTTCTTTATAAATTTCAAGCTGTAGTGTCACTTCTTTTTGAAAAAAGGGGTGCTCATAGTAGGCTTCAACTTGACTCAATCCCCAACTTCGAGTGATGAATATAACAGCAAAAAATAAAACAACTATTCCAAACAGTATAGAGAAAAATCGAATCACTTATCCATCCTAACTTTAAAAGTAAAAACATAGAGGTATAAATCAAAATGAATATAAAACAGAAAACAGACCCTCGCAAAGAAGAAACATCTACTGAGAAAACAAGGCCATGGTGGGTCAAAGGCATTCAATTTGAGTGTCAGGGTTCTGGTCAATGTTGTGTTTCTCATGGTGAATATGGAAATGTCTATTTAACACCGAAAGATCGGGCGCGAATGGCCAAAGTTTTAAAGATACCTACGCGTCTATTTACTCAACAATTTTGCGAAAAAGTGGGCGGAATTTTTAGACTTAAAGAAGATTCCAAAAACGGCAATTGCCAATTTCTAAAAAATAAAAAATGCAGTATTTATGAAGGTCGTCCAACTCAATGTCGAACTTGGCCTTTTTGGCCAGAGGTTATGGATGCAAAAACTTGGAATCAAGAAGTCGCAACGTTTTGCCCAGGGGTTGGAAAAGGTCGAGTTTACACAGAAAAAGAAATTCGCAAACAGCTCAATGACCAGATCCTTTCAGAAAAGCAATACGGTAAATAAAACTAATAGCTAGAAACGGCGCTCAACCTCACCACTCCTCGACTTAAGTCTTATTTTTTTGCCGTCCGTTAGGCCCTTTTACATTTTGAATTTCAATTCTTTTTCTGAAACAATTTTAAAGCAAATAAACAATTAACAAACATCAAAAAATATCCTTGGGTAGGCCAAGGGCAAATTATGATGTCATGTTCAATACAAACTCAATAATGAGGGGGATAAATGAAGGGATTCTTGAAAAATATTCTGCTTCCTACTGCACTTCTAGGCTTGGCCGCCTGTAGCGGAAGCAGCAGCAGTGGCGGCGGAGCCGCAGCAGCCACAACTTTTTCTCTAACGGGTAGCATGAGTGGACTTTCTGCTACAACAACACTGATGACCAATGAAATGTCCACTATGGATTATGCAAAATACTATGCCGCCTTGGGCGTCAGCGAAATAACACCTAAAAGTGGTTCTGGCCGAGGAGACAACGATTTAAGCTCGCTCAGCAATCAGTGTGCTGATGGATCCTATTACCGTGTACTTTGTACTTCTTGGTCTGTTCCCCCTGTCGCTGCTTATGGCGAAGTCGCCTGTGGAGGTAGCAGTTCAGGAGCATTTACTGTTACTGGATTGCCTTTAAATTCAGAAATTTCATGCTTTGTTCGAAAATCTTCTGATGGGACAACCTTTAAACCATTTAAGACCATTGAATTGCCAGCGACTGCCAGTTTATCTGGTGGAACAGATACTATTACATCATCTGGTGACATGGCTTTAACCTTGGCCGTTGGCGCAAATAACTCCCTAACTGTAACAGTGACCAGTGGAAATAATAAGTCGGATGACAATTTATCAAGCTCGACTTCTGACACTACAGCTCTGTCTGGATTTTATGTTATTTCATGTGATGCTGCCGGAAACACAACAGAGCAAACAACCCTCTGTAAGTGTTTTATGAGTGATGGTGGCAATAAAGAAGCTTGTATCGCCTCTAACGCTTCAGGTGTTGGTGATGTGAAAATGCCAGTGGATATAAATATCTACTCTGGTCTTGTTAACGGAAACCATGACTTTAACAACGATGGAAATAATGATCTGACTAATGGTCAAACTCTTCAAGGGGTCACCGTTTGGCAAGCTTCTGGAACTTGCAGCTCCACTTCTGATTGCACTAGTAAACGTGGTGGTGGTGGAGAGGGTGCCACTCATTTTAGTGTTGTCACCTTCAATGGAGCCAACGCCTCAACAGCTACGACGGCTGTAGCTTGGGAAACGGGTGCCGGCAATAGCTGTGGCTCAGGTTGTACATTTACAATTGGCTCTGTTCCTGCGAACAACGCCACTCAAACAACATGGTACAATTGGTTGGTCGCTATGGTGGATTCTGCGGATGCCAGCACTTACTCTTGTCAAAATTGGAATGGAACCATTAGTTCCAGTATCAGTGGCTCCGCGAGCTGTATTGGTAATTTTGTTTGGCAGACATATGAAAGCCTATCCAGAGAAAAACGATTACCTAAAATTCGCTTTAATATGTGCGCAGGAGGAACTTGCACAGACACACCTTCAGCCTCTATGTTAGAAGTCGAAGGAATTCACTTTTCAAGTGGAAATGCAGGCACCGATAGTCCTGGAGCACAGCCAGGACAACAGTATGTTTTTGAACAATGGAAGCCTTTATCTAATGGTGCAGGTGGTACTTTTAGCCAAAGCCATGAAGATCGCAGATATGTCGGTTGCTTGAGTGGTTCGGGAACGGATGGTCAGTCTGGCATTTATGGCTGCCCGAGCGGAGCTGGTGGAGTTGAATGTATGGGTCGTAACGACATGTCAATGAAGCTATTACCCACAGGTACAACAGGTATCTATAATATGGGATTTTCAAACTCTCAAACCTACAATTATGGTGTCATCCGTGGCGGAGCACATGATGGAAAAAGTACAGATGGATCTTCATTCAATGCTTCATCAAAATGCGTCTCTGTTTACGGCGCGTCTGATAGCTTTTTTGTGGCCAAAGGAACAAAGCTCTAATTTTAAAATTATATAAATATATAATTTTCTAAAAGTACTTAAAAAGGCGATCAGAAAGGATCGCCTTTTTTCTTAACTTTTCCTGCAACATCCCATATCCGACATAATTTATCGGATTTAAATTGAACTTAGTCCCCATTTGCTCTAAAAGAAGCCATGCAATTAAATCGACGTGTTGAATATGCCCTAATGGCACTTAAATTTATGGATGATCAAAAGAAGAGTTCAGAAAACTCTACGACGGCTCCTGGTTTAATTTCTGCCAAAAAAATTGCAGACACCCTAAAAACACCCTACGAACTTACGGCTCGAATTATGCAAACGCTCTCTCAGAAGGATTTTATCGATTCTATTCAGGGTCAGCAGGGCGGCTATCGAATTCAAAAAGATCTTTCAAAAATATCCGTTTTTGATCTTATTGAGGCCCTAGAGGGCCCCATGGCCTTAGTTAAATGTCAGGATAAAGAACATCAATGCTCTATCTCTTCCACTTGTAATATCTTGCACCCCCTAGAAAAATTAAACCAAAGAGTCCAAAAACTTTATCAAAATACTTCATTGCTAGAAGTGATTCGAGATATCTAAAATGACAGACTATAAATATGGATTTACCACTGAAATTGAAACAGAGACAGTCCCCCGAGGACTGAACGAAGACATCATCAAACTGATTTCTTTAAAAAAAAATGAACCTGAATGGATGCTTGAATACCGATTGAAGGCTTACAAACACTGGCTGACGATGACCGAACCGAATTGGGCAGATTTGAAATATTCAAAAATCAATTTTCAAGATATTTATTATTATTCGGCGCCTAAAAAAAATAAAGAAACTCCAAAATCACTAGAGGATCTAGATCCTGAGTTGATCAAAACTTTTGAAAAGCTTGGAATCCCCCTCGACGAACAAAAAAGAATTAGCGGCGTCGCAGTGGACGTTGTTTTTGACTCCGTTTCCATCGCCACCACTCATAAGGAAACTTTAGAAAAGGCAGGGGTCATTTTTTGTTCTATCTCTGAAGCTATTCAAAAGTATCCAGAGCTTGTTAAAAAATATTTAGGCTCGGTTGTTCCCATTACTGACAATTTCTATGCCGCGCTCAATGCTGCTGTTTTTACAGATGGCTCTTTTTGTTATATTCCTAAAGGGGTTCGTAGCCCCTTAGACTTATCCACATATTTTAGAATTAATGCTAAAGAAACAGGTCAATTTGAAAGAACCCTTTTGATTGCCGATGAGGGATCCTACGTCAATTACCTTGAGGGCTGTACCGCCCCTCAACGTGATGAAAACCAATTGCATGCCGCCGTAGTTGAATTGATAGCGCTTGAAAATGCAGAAATCCGATACTCCACCGTTCAAAACTGGTATACTGGAGATAAAAATGGAGTGGGCGGAGTATATAATTTCGTAACCAAGCGCGGAAAATGTGCTGGTAAAAATTCAAAAATTTCATGGACTCAGGTAGAATCTGGATCTGCCATCACCTGGAAATACCCCTCAGTAATTTTGTTGGGAGATCACTCCGAAGGATCTTTTTACTCTGTGGCTCTAACCCACGACTACATGCAGGCGGATACGGGAACAAAAATGATCCACATCGGAAAAAATACAAAAAGCACGATCATTTCAAAGGGAATTTCTACGGGCCACTCTTCGAATGCCTATCGTGGTCTTGTTAAAATTATGCCCTCGGCAACACATGCTAGAAACTATTCTCAATGTGACTCCATGTTGGTGGGCGACCTGTGCAGTGCAAGCACTTTTCCTACAATTGAAGTAAAAAACAAAACAGCTATTTTAGAGCATGAAGCCAGCACTTCTAGAATCAGCGAAGATCAATTATTTTATTTACAATCTCGCGGGCTCGATATGGAAAAAAGTATTTCTATGTTGGTTAACGGATTTTGTAAGGACGTTTTTAAAGAACTCCCCTTAGAGTTCTCTGTTGAGGCTGTAAAATTAATTGAAATGAAACTCGAGAATAGTGTTGGTTAGGAGATTCAAATGTTAAAAATCATCAATTTACATGCAAAAATTAATGAGACTGAAGTGCTTAAGGGCATCAGCCTTACCATTCAAGCCGGGGAAACCCATGCAATTATGGGCCCCAATGGCTCAGGTAAAAGCACCTTATCAAAAGTGATTGCCGGTCATCCCAACTATGAAGTGACCTCTGGTCAAATTCTATTTGAAATCAATGGGGTGATGAAAAACCTGTTAGATCTTGAACCCGACCAAAGAGCCAAAGAAGGAATTTTTTTAGCTCAGCAATACCCTGTAGAAATACCTGGAATTTCTAATTTTAATTTTCTTTACAATTCATTCAATGCTATTTCAGAACACCATGGGGCTCCGAAAATGAACGAATCTGAATTTAGAAAATTCGTAGAAAAAAAGCTCAAAGTTGTATCGATGAAAGAAGACTTTTTAGACCGCGGAGTAAATGTGGGTTTTTCTGGTGGTGAGAAAAAACGAAATGAAATTTTACAGATGGCCGTTCTGTCGCCTCGTTTGGCGTTTTTAGATGAAACCGACTCTGGACTTGATATTGATGCCCTGAAGGTTGTTGCAGGAGGCGTAAATCAAATCAAAAATAAAGACAATGCCATAGTCCTCGTGACTCATTATCAACGCCTTCTTGATTATATTATTCCTGATTTTGTTCATGTTCTTGCTGGGGGAAAAATCATTGAAAGTGGAGATAAAACTCTTGCCCACAAGCTCGAAAGCCGAGGCTACGACTGGTTGGTTCATTAAAATGGATCTAAATTTAGCACAAAATTTTATTCATCAGATCCATTCCTTTTTTAAAGACTCCGTTGATGTGATTTTATTTAACGATGGGAAATTTATTGATGAAGCTTCTTCTTTTGATCGCTCCATAAATTGCTGCAAATTTAAGGCTAGCGACACAGATTTTGAATATCAATCCCTTTCAACAACACAAAAACCTTTGGTGTTTTTATTTAATTGGAACTCTGAACTTAAAGAAATTCAAAAACCAAAAATTTCTATTGAAATAAAGGCTCACGTCAAAAAAGATTTTCTAGAAATTCAATTAAGCGATTTTCAATGGGGTTCTCGTATTCCTGATTCTGAAAATAGAAATTCAACTGACAAAAATATTCCCATAGAAGTGGATTTTTCTTTTAATTTATCCGAATCTTCAGAACTTAATTACTATCGACTCAGTTTTTTATCTTCTCATTTAGATGATATAGGGCTTTCTCAATTTTTCATAAATGAAAAGGTGGGCCTTCATTCTTTTATTTTCTCTAAAAACGCCTCAAAATCACAGCACCGACTTCTTGCTCAGTTCAAAGCAGAAAACTCAATAGCTCATTTTTATGCAGCAACCTTAACAGAAAAAAATAATGTTTCAGAACATTTTTCTAATATTGAGCATCATGTCGGCAATTGCAGTAGTGAGCAGCTTTACAAATATGTATTGCTCGACAGCAGTAAGGCTTCATTTACTGGAAAGATTTATATTGCTCCAAAAGCACAAAAGGCCAATTCCAATCAATTAGTGCAAAGTCTTTTGGTGGGGGAAAAGGTTGAATCTCGAACTCAGCCCATTTTACAAATTTATGCCGATGACGTAAAGGCCACACATGGATCCACTCATGGACAAATTAACAGTGAAGAACTTTTTTATTTACAAAGTCGAGGTCTCGATAAAGACAAGTCTTTATTAATATTAAATAAAGCTTTTTTAGAGGAAATCTTTTTAAAAATTCAAAATCTTGAAATTAGAAATTTTTGTCTTTATATTTTTAATTTCAATCCTTTTGAAATGGAGAAAAAACTTTGAATACCTCAAATCTAAATCCTTTGGATCCTTTGAATCTTTTAGATCCATCAACTCTTGCCAATTATTTTCAGAAAATACGCCAAGATTTTCCGGCCCTAGATCAAAAAATTCATGGTCAGAATTTGATATATTTAGATTCTGCAGCCACCTCCCTCAAACCACGACAAGTGATTCAACGAATCACTTCTTTTTATGAGCACGAATCTGCAAATATTCATCGTGGCGCACACCTGCTCGCAGATCAAGCTACTGAGGCCTTTGAACAGTCTAGAAATACTATTGCTCAACACATCAATGCTCAATCCTCAGATGAAATTATTTTTACAAAAGGAACCACGGAGAGCATCAATTTAATTGCAACAGCTCTGGGCCGGGGGCTTTTAAACTCTGGCGATGAAATCTTGATTTCAGAGATGGAGCATCACTCGAATATTGTCCCATGGCATTTGTTATCCCAGGATAAAGGGGTCATAGTTAAAATGATCAAGGTTAAAGAGAATGGGGAATTAGATTATGAAGATTTCCAATCACAACTTTCAAATAAAACCAAATTGGTTTCTGTTACGGCCTGTTCTAATGTTTTAGGAACAATAAATAATATCCAGTTCATTATTGAAAAAGCCCATGAGATCGGCGCTCTTGTCGTTATTGATGGTGCGCAATCGATTGTCCACTCTAAAGTTGACGTTCAAAAACTGGGGTGTGATTTTTATGTTTTTTCAGGACATAAAGTTTTTGCGCCCTTTGGAATTGGAATCCTCTACGGAAAAAAAGATCTTCTGAATCAACTTCCACCCTATCAAGGAGGGGGAAGTATGATTGAAAGTGTCTTCCCCGATAAAAGCACGTATTTAAAATCTCCTTTTAGGTTTGAAGCCGGAACACCCCCTGTTTCTGGAGCTATCGCTCTTGGTACAGCACTAAAATATCTTCAAAATATTGGTATTGAAAAAATCCAAGCTTGGGAGAATATTCTATTAAAAAAGGCTATGTCCTTATTAACAAAAATCGAAGGTCTTCACACTTATGGCAACCCTTCTGAAAAGTGTGGAATTATTTCTTTCAATA
>DAIRER010000017.1:0-12722 GCA_036795495.1 Pseudobdellovibrionaceae bacterium
ATTAAGTTTAATGTTGTTAGCATCTGTTTTTATTTTTGGCTGTAAGGGAAAAGATAAAAAAGCTGAAACGGCTCAAGAATCTGGTGCAACTTCAGACGCACCTGCTGTTGAATCAACACCAATGAATTTTGATGTGAGTGGTAGTGACTCAGGAAAAATTGATGGTTTAAATACTGTATTTTTTGAATACGATAAATCCAGTTTAGATTCTAAATCAAAAGAAATGATAAAATCCAATGTAGATTGGATGAAAAAAAATTCAAGTGTTAAACTTCAACTTGAAGGCCATTCGGACAGCCGAGGAACTATTGAGTACAATTTAGCTCTAGGTGAGCGCCGCGCCAATGCTGTTAAAAATTATATGGTGAGTTTGGGTGTGTCTGCTGACAGAATGGATACAATAAGTTATGGTGAAGAAAAACCACTTCAATCTGGTGAAAATGAATCTGCTTGGTCAAAGAATCGACGTGCGAACTTTGTACCTATCCAATAAAGGGAAGCATTTTAGAGGTTTTGTCTGTCTCGTCTTATTTTTTATAAGTGTGGGGTGTCAGACATTGCCTCCTCCTATCGAGGAGTATGTTCTAGCGCGATCTGCGCTGGATGCCGCCTTTCAGTCGGGTGCTCCACGTTTATCTCATGGTCATTGGCAGCAAGCTGAAAAATCATTTAAACAAGCCGAAGAATACTATTTAGAGCGTTCTTATATTGAAGCCAAAAATGAGTTTATCAAATCTAGAAAATCAGCTGAAAAAGCTGAAAATTCGACTCGCTTTCAAAAATTTAAAAACGGAGAGTTTTTATGACGACTCGACAATTCAATCCATTTCTTGGGGTATTAATTTTTTCAACTTTTGTTTTTCAGTTGGGTTGTTTGCAAACAAGGTCCGATGTTAAAGAATCAGAAAAAGATAAAGCTTTACGTGAACAGGTGGTTCAATATCAAAAAGCCGCCGCTGATTCTGGAAATCGTGTTGAAGAGCTACAAACTCAATTGCGACAGGTTTTAGGGCGAGTAGAAGAATTAGAGAGTGAAAGTCAAAGTCGAAAAGAGGACCGAGAAAAAAATGATTCCGACTCTAAGGAAAAACAAAGCCTCACTCAGCAAGCCTTAAGTCAATTAGAAGAAGAGCTTAAAAAACTAAAATCTCAGTTTGGAGAATTGCAACGAGAGATAGAGGATATTAAAACTTCTAAAAATTCAAAAACTTCTAAAACAACCAAAGAAAAAAATGATTCAACTCAAAATGTTTTGCAAGATGCTGATACCTACTTTAAAAATCAAGAGTGGAAAGAGGCTATTTTAAATTACGAAAAATATCGAGAGACAAATCCTAAAGGAAAAAAACTGGATGAAGCCACTTATAAAATTGGTCTGTGTTTTTTAGAACTCAAAATGTCGGACGAGGCAAAAACTTTTTTTGAAGAGGTTGTTCGTAAGTATCCAAATTCATCCTACGTAAAAAAAGCAAAACAAAAGTTAAAGTAATCAAATAAAAGTGACCAAATAAAAGTGAAAGTGACATGAAAAAATATCTAGCCATTGAAACCAGTTGTGATGACACTTCGGTGGCGATTGTCGATGCGAATGGCTGGGTTTATGCGATGGATTCAGTCACTCAAGATGTATCTCACGAACCCTTTGGTGGCATTGTTCCAGAAATTGCATTTCGTAATCACTCGATTTATCTGCTGCCTTTAGTGGATCAGATCCTAAAAAAAGCCAACCTTGAACCCAAAGATCTTTCGGGTATTGTGGTGACCGAGCGTCCTGGGCTTATGGGTTCCTTGATTGTTGGAATTGTTACGGCAAAGAGTTTGGCTCAGTCCTGGAACTTACCCTATTTAGGAGTTGATCATCTTGAGGGTCACTTGTGGGCACCTTTTTTAAAGGATGAATCCTATCAACCACTTTATGAATTTCAAGGCCCATCCATTGGTTTAGCGGTGAGTGGGGGGCATACGAGTTTATACCTAATCAAAGGTTTAGGTGATTACGAAGTTTTAGGAACAACTCGTGATGATGCCGCCGGCGAGGCCTTTGATAAATTTGCTAAAATGTTAGACTTGGGATTTCCTGGTGGTCGGCAAGTTGATGAAATGAGTGTTGAGGGGGATCGAAACAAATATGATTTTCCGCGAGCCATGATTAATGAAGAGCATCTCGAGATGAGCTTTTCTGGGTTAAAGAGTTCGGCTCACAGATTGATTACAGGATTGGGACCAGAAAAAGTACAACTTGAAAAAGCTCATTTGTGCGCCTCTTTTCAAGAGGCCATTGTGGATGTTCTCATCTCAAAAATGTCAAAGGCCTTTGAAAAGTACAATCTAAAACAAGGTCTTTTAACTGGAGGGGTGAGCGCGAATCGTCGTCTTAGAACACGGCTTCAAGAGTTATCATTGCAAAAAGGTCTCAACGTGGTGATTCCTCCGCTTCGATTTTGTACAGATAATGCCGCCATGATTGGATATATTGGCGCTCTACGAATGGAAAAACTAGGGGAAAAATCCCTGCTTTAGATCCTTCATATCGAATTTTTGCCAGGGTCAATCACTCTAAAAACTAGCCATAAATTAAAAAAAACAACGTTCTCACCGTTGTTTCATTGAATTATCAATTATTTTTTCTAAGGGCATTAAGTTTTTTAAAAGAGTACGGACTTCTTTTGCAAAACAGAGAGTGTTTGCATTTGTGATAGTAGAGATTTCATTTTCAATGAACTTTCCATTAACAGTCATATCTATTGAGCAGATGTTTTTTAAATTCATCAAAGTAACATCTCGAATATTTCGAGCCTTGTCGCCCTCTGTTCCCGCCACTTGGTCTAAAGATATTTCTAAAGTGCGAAAATGCATTATTGCAGCCATGTAAAATACTGTAAAAATTGAAGTATTACATGAAATATTTTCGGATTGTTTGGGGAGAGATGTTTTGGAGCATTTGTCCTTTAAGGATCTAAATAATTCTAAAAACTCTGAGTCAGAGGATTCTTGGATCTGTTTAATAAAGACCTCTGAATTTATAGTTTCTATAACTTCTAAATTGTCTGGGTCATTGTTTTCTACAATGGGTGATTCGCTTTGAGCAAAGGCTTGTCCAAAAGCAATTGAAAGCAATAGAGTGGTAAGCAGCAAATAACTTTTAAGGGTATTCATAGGGTGCTCCTTTTTTAGTAGATTGGGGTTTAAGACAGTTGCTTTTAAATGAAGTTAATCCCTTTTAAAAGGGGCGTTGTAAAGATTATACAAAAGAAAAATAATTATACAAAAAAAGGGACAGCCACGGAAGCAAGCAGAATCTAGCTGGTTATAAATCTTTAGTTTTCTGAGCTTGCGGCGTCCCTAAGGGCTGAATAAATCCAGTTTTAATAAAATTAAAAAACATTTCAGGGTTTGAATCAGGATTTTCGAATTAGTGTTTGTCGGACATTTATGTATTCATTTGTCAGTTTATAAAGTTGACATTATAGACATAATATGTCAAGTTTATAAAAGAGGTAAATTTTTGTTGAAGAATAGTTTATGAAAGTTAAATTTGAAGGAAATGTTTATCAAGTTGTAATTACCGAGCATGCTAAAGATAGAATGTTGTTGCGTGGGGTTACCGAAAATGACGTTCTTGTTATTTTAAAATCAGGTAAAAAGGTGAACAAAAATATGCCACATAAATTTTGGATATATAAAAAAATGAACCGCAGAAGTGACAATCTCATTTGTTTATCTATCTCATTAGAATCCCCTTTTTTAATTGTTATAACTACTCTTGTTAACTGGAGGCCAATATGAAAGTGAGTTACGATAAAAGCTCAGATGCTCTCTCGATTGTTTTTAAAAAAGACCGCATATCAAAGGACATCCCCTTGTCAAAAAATGTTTTTGCTGGACTTAATAGGGCCGGAGAACTTGTTGAAATTCAAATTCTTGAATTATCAGCTTCCGAGGCGACTTGGTTTACTCTTGAAGCGGCCGCTAAAATTATTGGTAAATCAGAAAGAACTCTTTTACGTTGGATTAAATCAGGTCAATTAAAGTCAAAAAAACATGGAAAAGAATATCGAATTTACCCGGAAGAATTAGAAAAAATTGCGTCCTAAATAGGTGCTGGTTTTAAATCTTAAGTTTTCTGAGTTCGCGGCGGCTTTCTTTTTCTTTTATAGCTTCACGTTTGTCGTGGGCTTTTTTTCCTTTAACAAGTGCGATTTCAAGCTTGGCGCGACCGTCTTTAAAATAAATCTTTAAAGGGACACAGGAAAGTCCTTTTTCCCTGAGGGCTGCATAGATTTCATTGAGTTCTTTTCGATTCAATAAAAGCTTTCTTAGGCGCTCCGGTTCGTGATTATTATAACTTCCAGCTTTATAGACGGCTATATGGGCACTTTGAAGATAAGCCTCAAGGTCTTTAAAAATAATATAAGAATCCTTAAGCTGAACATCTTTATTGCGAAGTGATTTGACCTCACTTCCTGTAAGAACTAATCCGGCTTCAAATTTTTCTAAAATTGAATAATCAAAACGGGCTTTTTTATTTTCATGAATTAGTAATATTTGACTCACAGTTTATTTCTACGGCTTAAGGTCTCTGGATGTCAATAGATCGTTAAATAGGGAGATATACTGGTCTACAGTGATTTCTTCAGCGCGTACCATAAGTTTAAGATTGTGTTTTTCAACAAGGTTTTTCATCACATCCTCGTTGAAATGATGATCTAAAAGAAAACCCTTTATATTTTTTAAATACAGTTTTCTTCGTTGCATAAATCCAGCTTTAATAAAATTAAAAAACATTTTAGGGTTAGAAACAGGATTTTCTTTTCGTTGAAAGTGTAAGACCCGACTTGTGACATTGGGTGGGGGAAGAAAAGACTGAGGACCGGCATCTGTAACGGATTTTATTTTCCAAAAGCTTTGGGCTATAACAGATAAAAAACCATAGTCCTTTGATTTGGCCTTTGTAGTGATTCGATCGGCCACCTCGCGTTGAAACATTAAAATCATATTTTGAAATCGGTCCAGATCTAAGGACCTATCTATCACCAGTCGAGAAGAAATTTGATAGGGTAAATTGCTGACAAGAGTTCGATTTGGAAAATTTTTATATTGATCCCAAGTAAAAAGAAGGGCGTCTGATTCGACAATATCAAGTCCTCTGGATTTCCAGTAGTTAAAAAAAACATTGTCCAATTCAATCAGTTTTAAGTTTTTTGTTATCCCAATAAGACCTTCGGTTAAAGAGCCTAGACCGGGTCCAATTTCTACAATCAAATCAGGTTTATGAGAGCTCGCTGTGAGTAATATTTTTTCAACCACATTGTCGCTGATGAGAAAATTTTGACCTAAAGAACGTTTGGGCTGGATTTGCAACTCTTGCAGTTTATCTTGAACCTGTTGGTAAACTCCCATGGACAACTCTTTCTGTTTGATCTACGCGGATTTTTTTTCTTTCGTGGGCCTATATAAATTTATGACATTTCCATATGATATAGGCTGTCCAATCTGTTTTCTTTTACTTTCTATGAGTTTGTCAATTAAGGATCTGGAAGATAAATCCTGTGGATCTATATGAAGACTCTGGAGTTTTAATATTTCTTCTTGTGTGTTTTCAATCATTTGCAGTTGAAATCGGTCCAAACTGAGAATTATCTCTTCAAGTTCTTCATTCTGTAGAAGCGTTGAAACATAACTCGTATGAAATTGTCCAAGATAAAGTTTATGAATATGTTGTGAAATTTTATCAAGATCGGTTCTATTTTTAGAAAAAATTCGATAGGAGTAAAAAAGAGCGATGCCGCTAATTGTCAATATAGAGAGTAGAACGAATAGAACATGAGAAAATAACTCTCTTTGAAAGTTAATTCTGAGGTGTGGGTGAGGTGTGAATTCTAAAAAGTAATTAAAATTGGTTATGATTGAATGCAGCAAGGGAGCTAAAAATAATAACAAAATAAATCCAATAAAAGCTGAGAATATAAGAGCTTTTTTAAAAGCTCCAAAGTTTTTATTCGTCTCTCTTTTAAAAGAAGGTTTAGATTTAAAATGTTTTGTAGTCACTAGCATGTCTAGTCTATCGGCATTTCATTTTTGAAACTCAATGGACTAAGGTCAGAATAGAGCACTTTAGTCAATCTCTCTCCTGTTGTTCTGTGATGAATCATTAGGACTTAAGAATGCCCTAAATTCACCGATAGAATTGTATGTCTCAAACCCAAGAAATAGAATTTGATTTAGAGGAAATGAAACAAATCTCCGAAGTCTTTTTTAAAGAGTCTCAAGAGATTTTTGATGACCTAAATCGACTTATTTTAAATTATGAATCACAGCCTGAAAGTCAGTTTATATTTAATGCTATATATAGAAGAGTTCACACGATTAAAGGCAGTCTGTCAGCTATTCCTGGTCATCAGATTCTAAGTTCTTTGGCCCATCAGTTTGAAGAAGTTCTAATTAAAATTAAAAATTCGAATGTGCTCATTGAGAAGTCAACCATTGGATACTTTTTAAAAGCCACTAAACTCATGTATGAAATGATTTTAGATATTCAAAGAGAGGGCTCCGTTTTAGATGATCATATGAGTGAAAGTATTGATCTTATTGCCTTATTAGATAAGATCTCATTCACTTCAAAAGTTAGATCTGAAAAACCCAACATGCAAATTGTAAAAGAAAAACCCGTAGTTCTTGAAAGTGAAGATGGCGTTTGGTTAAGTATGGACCATATTTATCAACTATCGGAAATAACGAGTGAACTTTTAGTTGCTAAAAATCAGCTCACATTAGAACAGAAAGAAAAGATTCATGAAAATTCAGAATCTATGGAGTTGATCAAAAAGATTGAGAAAATTTCTGAAAGACTTCAAAAATACTCAAATGACGTTCGAAAAGTAAAAGTGATACCGCCTTATTCTGATTTGCATGTGATCCTCCGTCAACTTTCAAATGAGCTCAATAAAGAAGTAGATTTTACAGTTGTTGGAGGTGATATTGAGCTCGATCGATTGGTTGTAAAAGATATTCATACTTGTTTGATCCATTTGATTCGAAATTCCTTGGATCATGGACTTGAAGATCTTTTAACTCGTGTTGAGCATGGAAAACCACCCAAGGGGCAAGTTCAAATTGAAATCAGCGAGTCTCATGGGAAAATAATATTATTGTACTCAGATGATGGTCAGGGGCTTGATCGTGAAAGAATCTTAAATAAAATTATAGAAAAAGAAGTTGCGACTCCTGAGGCGGCTGCCTTAATGACAGATCAGCAAATTTTTCAATCTATTTTTCTATCGGGTTTGTCAACGAAAGCTGTTCCAAATTTTGTTTCAGGGCGTGGTATTGGTATGGACGTTGTACATGATATATTTGTGAACAAATACAAGGGAAATATATCTTTAGAATCTGAAAAAAATCAGGGAGTGCGATTTCGTTTTCAATTTCAGATGCAAAATCAAATTCAAATCGAAAAAACATTAGTTGGAGTCAGTCAAAAAATTTGTGTAGGTGCACCCATTTCTGCATTGTGGTCTGTGCAAGCAGTAGATGACTTAAGTATTAATCAGGTCGGTGAAGTTCGGTGCATTCAATTTCAAGGCAAAACAATTCCTACATTTTTTTACAAAGAACTAATTGAAAGAAAGATTTCATTAAAACAAAATATTAATCCGGGTTCCTTTGTTTGGATTTTTTATGGGCGCCAGAATCCCTTTGGAATATTGATTGATGCGATGGAGACACAGCAAGATTTAGTGATTAAACCCATCAGTCAATTTATTCAAGATATGATTGTTTTTAAGGGCGCTTCGGTGCTTTCGAATAAAGAAATTTGCTATATATTTGATGAATATAAGATTGAAGAAGTGCTCAATGAATATAAATAAGCATGAAGATGAATTCACATTTGAAGTTAAAAAGTTTTACATTGAAAATGCATTGGCGCATGTTGAAAAATTCAATTTAATATTAAAGCCCACAACTTGGACGCAATATAAAGATCAAATTGACGAATTTCTTAAAATCTCTGCACAGGATGCTCAAACAAATGAGTTAAAATACATAAGTCAGTGGTTTGAATTCGGGAATCATATTTTATCTCAAAATAATTATGAAAGTCTTATGACTTTTCTTGGTGCAAGTGCTGAATATTTAAAAAAGTTATTTGAACGGCCCTCGGACTCAGAAAATCTATTTCTGCTGTTCAAAACCAAATTGATTAAGACGAATCAAGAATTGTATCTTCTTTGTCATTCTTCAAACTATTTAATTCTAATTCCCTCAAAGCAAATTGTAGAGATTTTAAGTTATGTTGAACTTGCTCCATTGCCCTATCCCAATAAATTGATTTTGGGACTTTTGAGTTTAAGGGGAGAAATGATTTCTGTTTTGAATCCTGAATTTTTTGGTCTTAATTATTTAGAACCTAAAGATCGAAAATTCTTAATACTTTTTAAAATTAAAAATGAATGGGTCACTTTACCCATTGAGTCTGCAGATCGTTTACTTGAAGTCGATAAAAATAAACTCAAAGATACTTCTACGATGGATGAAGTTTTTTTATTTGAAGGTAAAACGGCGTTATTTTTAGATATTGAGAAAATTGGAAGTCAATTATGAAAAAACATTTTCTTTTTCCTGGTCAAGTTTTTGCAACTCATGAAGAATTGATTCTCTCGACCTTATTAGGTTCTTGTGTCGCTGTCGTTTTACAAGACACTAAAAATAAAGTCGTTGGTATGAATCACTATTTATTAGGAACGAATCCAAATCCTAGCGTGGAGAATAATAGATATGCAGACAGTGCTATACCCTCTTTGCTTCGAGAAATGGAAAATTGTGGAGCTTCACGGAAAAATATAACAGCACAGGTTTTTGGTGGTGGCAATGTTATACAATCTGATCTTGGTGGCGGGATTGGGTTTAGAAATATTGAAGTGGCACTTAAGCTTTTAGGTGAACTTAAGATCCCAATATTAAATCAATCTGTTGGGGGAAATCGGGGTCGGACCATTCATCTGAATTCGACAAATTATGAAGTTTTAGAAGTCTTTGTTAAAGATGAAGTTGATGTTTCTGGTTTTCAAAAAATACAAGATATTAAAGGCATAAAAGTACTCATTGTTGATGATTCTGCTACTATTAGAAATTTATTTGAAAAAATTTTTACAAAGTCTGGATTACAGGTTGTAGGCGCGGCAAACGATCCCTATCAAGCACGAGAAATGATTCAAAAATTTAAACCAGATGTTCTGACCTTAGATATTGAAATGCCAAAAATGTCCGGGGTTGTGTTTTTAGAAAAAGTAATGGCTCATTTTCCAATTCCTGTGGTGATGGTTTCATCTTTACAAAGTACCGGAGAGGCCGCTCTTCGTTCGTTAGAATTGGGTGCCGTTGAATTTGTTCATAAACCCTCGCAGTTTGATCCGCTTATTTTAAGTCAATTGGCCGCCACATTAGTCGAAAAAGTCAAAGCAGCGGCCTCTGTAACACATCTTAAAAAAAGAGAACTAAAAAAAGAAACAGCCAATATAAACACTAAAAATAACTCTCCAAATTCTCTTCAAAAACTAGCAAGAAAAAATAAGATTGAGATCATCGTTCTTTCTGGAAATGCAGGTTCCGCAGCTCCAATAGAAACGATTATTTCCAGTTTAGCAATAGACACTCCTCCTTTACTGATTTGCTCATCTACGTTGACTGCATTTTTACCCGCGTATATTGAGAAAATAAAAGCTAAGACAAAAATTCAATGTTCTATTGCCAAAAATGGGGAATTTTTATTGTCGGGTCGTGTTTACTTTTTACCACCGGGCTTCAACGGTCAAATTCAAAAAACATCTGCTGGCCCTCAGGTTCATTTAATTAAACCACAGGGTGCAGAACACCAAGTGCCCTCTGCAGATCATCTTTTTACCTCGGCTTCAGATAATTATACAGGTGGTGTCTTTGCCATTTTGGTAAGTGGTTTTGGATCAGATGGAATTTTAGGTGTTGAAAAAGTCAAGGATCAGGGGGGGTATTTAGTGGTTCAAAATCCCAATACAGCCCAATTTCCATTTGCCTCTCAAAAATCTATAGCAATGGGTTTGTCTGACTTGGTTTTGGATGCCGAAAAAATATCAGATGCCATTCTGGATTATCGAAGTAAAGTCAGTTTATAAGTCTACAGTCAATTTTATGACTCATTTTTTAGACATAAAATTGACACTTATTAGTGCAATATAAAGTTTTTGGCGCGCGTTCGGATGTCGCAGTGGGGACATCGAGCCTCTTCTTTTATGGTTAATTGACTATCCCTAGTGTGTTTCAACTCTAGGTTCCCCCCACAGAGCACACAATGGGATTGAACCATTATAAATTCTCTTTGGGAAAGGGTTTCGGCTTTTTCATAGTTTTGATTTTTATTTTGTTCCATGGCTCTTGTTGTTGCAAAGAGTGTTCCTTGACCTTTGACTAAGGAAATTCTATCAATACACATTGAAATGGAACGATTGAATTTTCTTAAAGGAGTTTTATTTATGATCAAAGTCCCACTCAAAGTAAAAAAATTAGAAAACTATATTGGCGAAATGCCTTCTTATCAGTCTTTACTGGCCAGTGGTTTTGATGTGCGGGCTCAAATCAATGAGTCGCTTTCCTTAAAGCCCGGCGAGCGGGCCTTGGTGCCCACGGGTTTAAGTTTTGAAATTCCACCGGGGTACGAAATTCAATCTCGCCCACGCAGTGGTTTGGCCTTTAAACAAGGCATTTCTATTGTCAACACTCCAGGAACAATTGATGCCGACTATCGTGGCGAGGTCAAAATCATTCTCATTAACTTAGGAACTGAAACCTGTTTAATTCAGCCTCAAGACCGTGTGGCTCAGCTGATCTTAGCTCCCGTGGTTCAGGCAGAATTTATCCTTGTGGATCAACTTTCAGAAACCCAACGTGGAGCCGGAGGTTTTGGCTCCACCGGTGTTTCGGCTCAGTAGTACGCATAATCTTTTAACTCGGGTTTAATAAAACAAAACGTTACCCCCTCCGTTGGTAGTGAGCCTATAGCCTCCTTTTTTCACTCAATCCTTGATCTGAAAAGGATTTGAATTTGTAGCGACGCCACCAGTTGTGAAAGAAGTCTAATCCAAAAATTGTATTTAAATGGAGGCTATAGGCTCACTACCAACGGAGGGGGCATTCTCTCATTAGTAAGATGGCCATAAAAAATTCTACAATCATATTATAAAATGTGAATTCTTTCGGATTTTGGATTTCGTATTTCGAAACTCGGATTTCGCTGACTCTAAATTGGATTATTTAAAGATAAAGTCAGCTCAAATCTTGCAGAAATGATTTCGGCAGAGGATGAAATGATAAACTTAGAAATGATAAATGTATTGAAATCTGAAGAAATAAATTCTGAAAAGAAAAATATAGAAGAGAAAAATATAGAAGAGAAAAATATAGAAGAAATAAATATAAATGAGAATGTACAAAAAAATCAGAACAAACAAAAAATTCAGATCAGTGAAAAAGATCTAACGATTGCAAAACTGTATTGGTATAGTGAATATAAGTTTCAAGAAGTGGACAGCGCAATTCAACCCTTTTTAGGAGAGGCATTGATGGCGTATAAGCATGGGCAAAAGGGATGGTTAAGAAGAGCCCGGCGAGCTCTTTTTTATTCTATAAACTATGTTGCGGAGAGATCGGGGAAAAATAGAAAAACATATTCTGATTATGAATTGGGTGAGGAAAAAGGCACGATTAGCTTGAATAAATTATCTGAGGCGGCTGAGGCTCTTGATTGTGAGTTGGTTTATGCGATTCGACCCAAAAATCGTCAAATTTTTTCAGAAATGATTTGGAATCAAATTTTACCTTTGGCTCTTGAAAATCCAAGGTTGATCCGTTGTGATAAAAAACGATTGGGATGCGGATTGGGAGCTATAGGAAAAAAAATCATGAGGAACGCAAAAACGAGACTGGAGAATCATTGGTCTCATCGTAGAAATGTCAAATTTAAAGACTTGTGATAAGTCGGGCCTTGCGTTCGGCTGAAGTAAAGGCCAAATGGATCAAGTCTGTAATTAAATTTTTATAATTTAAACCACTGGCTTCCCACATTTTAGGATACATGGAGATTTTTGTAAAACCTGGGAGGGTGTTGATTTCATTAACAAAGAGTTCATTTTTTTCTGTTAAGAAAAAATCGACTCGAGAAAGTCCTTCGCACTCTAGGGTTGAATAGGTTTTTTTGGCCATCTCTTGCACCTCAAGAGTTACAGATTTTGAAAGCTCAGCAGGAATAACCAAAAGGGCGCCATTGGCATCTAAATATTTTGCATCGTAGGAGTAGAACTCATGCTGAGGGACAATTTCACCAGGTAAAGAGGCCTTGGGGTGGTCGTTAGAACCAAGGACGGAGCATTCAATTTCTCGACCTTTGATAAATTTTTCGGCAAGGATTTTATCATCATATTTAAAAGCATCTTCAAGGCCTTGAGCAAAGTCTTCGGCATTTCGAATTTTGTGAACCCCCACTGAAGACCCCGTGCGAGCCGGTTTGATAAAAAAAGGCAATCCCAAGGTTTCACTGATTTGTAGAAAAGAATGGGGTTTATTTCGTTTTAAAACAAGATAGGGGCTGTTTGGAATTTGTGCTTGAGCTAAAAGGCGTTTCATTATTTCTTTATCCATACCCACAGCAGAGCCTAAAACACCACAGCCCACGTAGGGCAGTTGAAGTAATTCAA
>DAIRER010000416.1:0-2514 GCA_036795495.1 Pseudobdellovibrionaceae bacterium
ATTTTGAACACGGACCTCGTAATGTAAATGCGGCCCCGTAGACCGTCCCGTATTCCCAACAGCCCCAACCACATCCCATTTATTTACTCGTTGTCCCAGTTGAACATAAATTTGGGAAAGGTGGCCATAACGAGTTGTCACTCCATAACCATGATCAATGGTTATGAGCTTTCCGTAGGTTTCATCATAAGATGCAAATACAACCACACCTTGGGCCGGAGCAAAAACAGGTGAGCCCGGAGCCGCTGCAATATCAAGTCCGGCATGTAAACTTTTTTTTCCGGAAAAGGGGGAGATTCGATATCCAAAACCAGAAGCCAACCAACCCTTTGCAGGTTTAATATTTGGCGTAGAACTCAGTAAACTTTGACGTTCAGAAAGAGCCTCCCATAAATCAATCACACTTTGTTCTTTTAATTGAGTTTCACCCACCGCTTGATCAATACGAATGACGAGCGATGAGTAATCAGAATCTGACTTTTCACTGACCAGTTCGCCAGATGGAACCATTGAAGGATCCGATTCATCGTACACTTGATCTTGTTCGGCCATTTTTTCAGAACTCATTCGAGTTTCCATCGGCTGAACATCCTGAAGTTGCTCCCCTTTGCTAGGACCTGGCCCCATTGTGAGTTTTGCAATTCGATCTTCAGCATCTATGTTCGTAATGAGTTTTAATTTTGTTGTAAAGTTTCGAACTCTTTCAAGGCTGTTCTCTAGAGAATCCACTTTGCTTTCCACAACTTGAAACTGCTTTTGAAGCTGAGCATTTTCAAACTTCAGCTTTTTATTTTCTAAAACTTGGATCAGAAGTCCAAAATAATCTACGATTCCGGCAAACAATATAATCAAAAAAATGGAGGCTATAAAGGCACTGACCTTAACCCAGGACAAAGGTAAAACGATTTTTCGCGTCTTTCCTGAGTCGTTACTCACTATAAAAAAAGTAACCTGTTTTCGTTCCAAGTGTTACCCGATCTCCAAAACGAGAACTGTAACATTATCATCCCCGCCGTTAGCAAGCGCCTGCTCAACACACAATCTGGTCGCTTGAGCTGAATCTTTTTTATTTAATATTTTTTCGATATCTTCATCTTCAACAAGTCCTGAAAGTCCATCCGAACAGAGTAAATATTTTTCACCAACCACAAGCTCTCGCTCGATAACATCTGGAAAGACCTCGCGTTCATAACCCACACTGCGTGTGATCACGTTTTTTCCAACAAAGTTTTTTATTTGTTCATCATTGAGCATTCCGGCACGAATCTGCTCATTAATTAAGGAGTGATCTTCTGTAAGCTGCCAAAGATGAGGTTTTTTAAATAAATAACAACGAGAGTCTCCGATATTGGCAATATAAATTTTATTTTCTTGGATATAAGCCATAACCATCGTTGTCCCCATCCCCATAAGTTCAGGCTTTTCATTTTGAGCCATATCAAAGATGCGATGACTGGCCTCAATATAGGCTTTCATTAGCTTTTCTCTAGGGTCTTTTAAAGTGGTTTCTTTGATAAAAGTATCTTGAACCCCTAGAACTGCCAATCGAGAAGCGACTTCCCCCCCCGAATGTCCCCCCATACCATCAGCAACAATGAAAATATTTAAATCTTCATTGATTAAATAACTGTCTTGATTTGATTCACGACGTAGACCCTTATCTGTAATTACCCAGGATGAAACTTTCATGGGTTTATTCTCACGCTCAAGAAGCTGAGAGTCAAACTCTACCTGTGCATTTTTTGATTTTTTGTTTCCAAGGAACCCCCTGGACTCAAGTCCAATTTAAATAAAAAAATTCTTTTTTTTAGCCGGTCTGTTGAGGTTTTTTGTCAACTCTCCGATGGATACTCAAGAGGAATTCATGAAATATAATACTTCCTACAATTTTGCCATTGGATCAATCGCACTTCACCTAGGGTTGATATTGTTTTCTGTGGTTCTTCCTCAGCCAGAGACAGCTCCCCTAAAAAAATATGTTGAAATTGATTATATTTCTTCTGAAAAAAAATCTGACGAAAGTAAAATCAACGAACCCCTTCAAAATCAAATCGTCCAACAAGACCAGAATTCTATCAATGAAGAACTTCCCTTAGATTCTGAATTGCTAAGCCAAAAAAATCAAAAAGTTCAAAAAGAAACTATCTCTATACATCGTGGGAATTTTCAAAATATTCACCAAACACTTCCGAAAGCCGCTCTAGAAAAAGCCCTCCCTCAACTTTTGAAAGTTTATGATGCATCAGATGCCCTTTTTCAGGTCAAAAAAGAAGATTCTATGCATCATGAAGCCCTTAACGTGGCGGATACGGATGAGACTTTAGAAAACAGCATAAATAATTCAGTGAGTCAGACCGATGATCATATTAAGGATATAGATCAAGGATTAGAAACCTTATTAAATACTAAAGAATATAAATTTTACTCTTACTTTAGTCGCATTCGACAGCAACTCTCTCAACATTGGCAGCCTAAAGTGCGTGAGAAAATGGTTAAAATTTTTCACAAAAGACG
>DAIRER010000417.1:0-2500 GCA_036795495.1 Pseudobdellovibrionaceae bacterium
GAGAATTGGTAATTTAAAGCGCATAAGAAAGTGAAGCATAATTTCCTTTGTTCCTATTCGTTTAGAGCTTGTCAGATGAACAATCTTTTTTTAGCATAGAGTAAAGGGGGTAATCTATTGGAAAATGTATATTTTTATTGTCCTATATGTCAGACGCGTTATCAGTCTTTAAAGTCTGAAATCAAAACATCGAAGCCCTACTACAAATGTCGTTCCTGTGCGTCTGTTTTTAGTTTTACATTTCCATTTCAAGATCAACCTCAATATGAAGTGATTCAAACAAAAAAAGAAAAGACTAAAGAGTGTTCTCAATGTGGGGCTTTGAACTATCCCATGGACAAAGAGTGCTATTCTTGTCGTGTTGTTTTTGATAAGGAATCTCCTTTGCTGGTTAGAAAATGGAATAAAGTTTTAGAGGATTTTGAGAATTTTAAAACTCATCAAGAGTTTATTAATGAGTGTGTTCAGTTTCAAAAAATTGAATTTGCTTTAGACTCTTATAAAAAACTGAAAGAGGCCCAAGGTGGCGATGATTCTATTTGTGATTTAAGGATTTTAGAATTAGAAACTCTTAAAGAAAAAACTCTCAAAGAAAAGTGGACCAATAATAAGTCACCCAATTTTAAATCACTTTCTTTTCGGGAGTTCCTCAATTTATCAAAGGATGATTGGAAGTCAGTTTTTAAAAGACAAGATTATTTTCACTATCTACAATGGTTTATCATTGCTTGTGCGGCCTTACTTATAGTTGTGGGAGCGGTAAATCCCTACTATCGAAATCTTGTGGGTTTTGGAGTTCTTTTGTGTGTTCTGCTCTTTGGGTTTGAGCATATTAAAAAAGGGCGATGGGATTAACACCTAATCATTTTTATTGCCAATTTTTTCTTTGATCATAACTTTTTGAAGAGCTTCTTTAAATTGACCACCAAAAGCTCCAAGCGGTGATTTAGATCCCTCATTGCTTAGAAAGCGAGACTCTTGTTCTTTAGATGGATTCACAGCAAGAACACCGTTGGCGGCAACTCCCTGGTCAAGTACAGATAAAACTTTAAATAGATTCAGCTGTCGGGCGGTTCGTGTTTTTGCAAGCAATTGAGAGCTTGTGTCTCCTGTGGCTAAGATATATTTTTTAATTTCACTGGAGCTAAAGTTTTTTTTGTGGGCCATGGCTAAAACAGCGGCCCCTGTAACAAAAGCTGTGGCTTGAGACGTTCCTGTCATATAACCATAATTATTTGAGGGAAGAGTGGATAAAATATTTTGTCCCGGAGCTGCAATATCTACAGTTTCTGTTCCATAATTGCTCGAAGCAAGAACTTCTGTATTGGGATCAATGGCGGTCACGGAAATAATATTACTCAATTTATAATCTGCAGGATAATAATGATGTTCATCCGAATTGGACTTTTCATTTCCAGCAGCGGCCACAAAAAGTATTCCCTTTTGTTCGGCAGCCATGACTGCCGCTTTTTCTTCTTCGCTTTTTTCAGTGCCTCCGCCAGAGTAGTTAATGATATGTGCACCCATGGATATGGCGTAATGAATCGCTCGGATTGTATTTTTTAAATTGTCTGATTTTAAAACCTGTGGATCGTAGTATTTGAGCGTCATAATACTCACCTCTGGAGATATTCCGCTAATGCCTTTTCCATTTTGAGCTTCGGCGCCGACGATTCCACTAATATGTGTTCCGTGGCCATGATTGTCTTTCAGATCATTGTTGTCAGAAACAAAATTCCAACCATACACATCATCGATATGCCCATTTTTATCATCATCTATACCATTTGTGGATTTATCCCGCCCCAATTTATCTTTGCCAGTTTCTCCAAGATTCGTCCAAAGGTTGTTTTTTAAGTCTTCGTGGTGAATATCAATTCCCGTGTCGATGATTGCAACTACAATATTTCGACTTCCTTTAGATATGGACCAGGCTCGTGCGGCATCTGATTTTTTTAATCCCCAAGCTTCTTTAATGGAGGGATCATTAAAAAGAGCACTGGGCTCATCTTTAATTTTTGAGATTTTAGATTTAACTTGAGATTCTTCAAACAGTCGATTTTTTACATTTGAATTTGATTGTAAATCGGATTGAATATTTGCGAACTGGCGATCTATTTTTCGCGAAACAGGATTATTTTCTAACTGATTTAAAAATGGTTTAAATAAAAGTAAAAGTAAAATTGCTCCGAATATCCATTTTTTATTTTTGTTCAAAAGGTTCATATTTTCTCCACCAGTCCGTTATATTTTAACTTATCGGAAGGTCTTTTTAATGAATGAAGTATTTTTAATTTTAAAAGCGTTTTATTTTGAGACACAAATCAAAGCACAAAATTCATAAGTGTTTGTTTTTGAGATTCTGCTTCAATAATTTTAGGTTTCGATACTTTTGTCCGATAGAATTTAAATAGGTATATTTTTTAAGGGAGGGGCGCGTGTCAAATCAATGGGGTAATATTCCGGACTGGGTCTACGATACAGGTCGGTCTTTGATGGA
>DAIRER010000418.1:0-2495 GCA_036795495.1 Pseudobdellovibrionaceae bacterium
TACGGTCCCATTAACTCGTGGATCTAGGGGCTGTGTTGTTGTTCGAGATAATGTTATCCAAGAAATTGGAAATCTGATCAAACTCAAAGAAACTCCGATATTGATATATGATCAAATTTCTTTTTTGACTCGAAATGAACACGAGCAACGGCGCACGAAAGTTCAAACTTTTATTGAATCCTGGCGACAAGCCTGGGAGGGAAATAATCTTGAATCCTATATGAAGTTTTATGATCCCAGTTTTGAAGCTCCAGGTTTTAAATACAAATCCTGGATGAGACATAAACAAAATTTAAAAAGCAATTACGAGTTTATACATGTCGGGCTTTCGAAACCTTATATTTTAGAGCATAGAAATCAATTGGTAATTAAGACCCTTCAAAGGTATGAATCCAACAAGCATGTCGATTACGGCGTAAAGATGATTTATGCTGTTTCAGATGGCGATAGTTTTAAAATCCTACGCGAAGAGTGGGCACCGGCTGACCCCCCTCGCCTTTCAGCTCAAGATTCCCGCCGATAAAAAGCCTTTTAATAGACCTCTTTCACCATCCCAAACACTCTTGATATTTGATACTTCATTATTCGTTTTTTTAGTGAAACTTGATTGCTTTGCGTATTGCCAATAAAATTAAATTGACTTTTTTTAGCCTTAATCAACAGTTCAATAAGTTCATCTTGATCTCCTTTGTTAAGTTGTGAAAGATCATAAGATGTCTTAATGGCCTCTTGTATAAAGGCTTCAGCCGCTTCAATATCGACAAAGCCACCGCTACGAACAGGCTGCCATTTCAAATTGTTTTTTACCCACAAGGCATCATCACTATTATCATCTGACACCTTCGGAATAGGAATTTTTGAGGTTAACATTAAAATATTTTTCATTTGATCTGGACTTATTTGCGGATATTTTTCAAACAAATCAGCTGCTTTTCTAGCTAAACGAGGAGCTGCAAAAGAAGTCCCAGCTTGCTCTGGACAAATATCTGTGTCAGACATGCAACCGGATTCAAGAAGGTCAACATAATTAATTCCAAAATTAGATGAGCTAGTAAGACTGACCCCATTATCACTTGAAGCAACAAGGACTAAATTATTACTTTTAAGACCTTGAGGACAGTAAGCATCTTCAGAATTATCAATATGAGCTCCGTCATTACTAGCAGCGACAAACCATAAAACGGAGTTCTGTGTCGTTTGAATGTTTTTAGATATTGGTGAATTTTCACACGCTCTATAACTAAATGTACTTGCAAAAGAAATACTGGCCACCATTTTTTTATTATTAAACTTTTTCCAAACTTTAAGAAAATCATCTGTCAAAGCGGCATTTAGAGATAGTGGAATAATTGGCTTTTTAAATTTTGAGCTAGCTAATGAACTTACTATTGCACCATGTGTAAAATCTCCTTCATCCTCTTCGCCAATTAAGGTGGTATGTCGACCGTAGTAAAATGGCTTTTGATCACTTTCAGAAAACCAGCCAAAATAACTTGAATTCAGGTGAGGACCGGCAAGTACCGCACGATTAATAAAATCTTGGTATATGCCTTCGAATAATACAACAGGAACTCCAGCCGGCGATCCAAATTCCGGCTTCTGAATTTCAGGTGATTTTTCTCCAACGAATTGGCCATCAGGACTGACAACAAAAATGCGTCCATTTTCCTCTGTATTCAGTAAATATGATGCTTGCCTATTTACTAAAACTACTGAAGACGGATAATACAAATATGCTTTATTAAAAACCCGAATTAAATCACTCATGGGGTTACCACCAGAAAAAACTCTAATTCGCTCAACAATAAAACGCACATTTTCAATTATCACTGATTTTTCTATACAAATCCCGGCACAACCTTTTTCATTAAAAGCAACAACCTGAGCTTTATCTAAGCCAACGCTTAATTGCTCCATTGCTTCTAGAATTAAATTAGAAACTTCATCATGGACTAGAAATTTAAGTGGGCTTGGTAAAAGTATTGGCAATAATGATTGTGCTTGAACTTTATTTTTAACTGCAACGTTTCCATCTTTTTTTGAAAGCTCTGTGCTGGGTCGACCTAGAGGAATTAAATCATAAATTACTCCCATTTCTTTCACAAACTTAGTAATTACTATTGAAATTTGCCCTGGAAAAATAGGTAGTGATCGCCTTCTAATAAATTCTGATAACCTATCTACGACAGTTGAGTTTATTTCTTCGTTTTGACTATAATCAAGATAAGAAATATAGGCCTTTTTAACTTCCTGACTAAATTCAAAAACAATCTTGTTTTTTTGGATTGTAATTTTAGGACTAAGGCAAATACCATCTTCGGCTATTGCATCGAAAATTTGCCCTTTAGGGCAAATGCATATTTTTTCAAGTTCATCATATTCTGCGCCGGCTTTGGAACAAGCCATTTTTTGATAGTAGTACGGGTTTAAGTTTGAATTTGTTACTGGAGCGTTTATTGGTTCAGTTTTGTTCTGGCACCCCAACAATAGAAATA
>DAIRER010000018.1:0-12634 GCA_036795495.1 Pseudobdellovibrionaceae bacterium
TGCAATTGTGCTTACGGGTAAAGGAGTTCACTCTTTTCAAGAAGCGGGTCTGATTGGTGTAGCGATGATTCCAATAGAATTTAGAATTGACCTACTTGGTTTATATCCAAGTTATCAAACTCTATTTGCTCAGATTGCAATTATTGCTTTATTTGGATTCCTTTTTATCTATGACAGAAATGTCCGTCCTGAATCAGAGTGAGCCTAGCCGTTTTTTTGGTCCATTCGAACTTTCTCTCGTCCAGCGTCAGGTTTGTTGATCAACCTGTTAATCAACAACAATGGCCTTTCCGACAATACTTGAGGAGGTTCTAACTCCAATAACTTTATTATTATCCATTTCGGGATGAAAGCCCCCAATCCAAATTCTCTTAAATGCAAATTTAGATTTTCCATTTGGCAATTTTGCCAAAAGAGCTGAAGGAATAATAAATTCACCATCATCATTGGTTGAAATTGTTAGGCGCCCTTTTAGTTCATCAAGATCTGAAGTCACCTCAATAATAATTCGAATAACTGATGCGGGTTTTGCCGATGACCAAAGAACTGTAAAATCACTATGCTTTGATATCTCAAATTGGCTTGCCATACTTGGCATAATTACGCTCAAAGAATCAGGAAATTCACCAGCATGATTAAATGAATAACCCTTCAATTTTTCACCACCAGGAATTTTTAAATTCATTTCTTTTTTCGAGGCATCTAACTTGTCAGGAGCTGCGCCAATATATTGATAAACAATTTGATTGTTATTGTTCACTTTCCTTAAAAGTTTTTGATTTGCCCAGTCCGTGCTGGCCCCAGCATCTAAATATCTTATACCATCAAGACCAGTTAACTCACCATTAAGTATTTCACCATGACCCCCATGCCCATCGTGAGCATGGCAGGTCATTGAAAGAATCACTGAAAAAATTAAAATCAATTCCCGCATCCGACAACCCTATGTGCAAGATACGCAGAACCGTCCAATTTGTAATAGACCTCTAAATCTTTAGCACATTGAGCCGCCACGAATCGGTAGCGAACAATACGAACTTTTTTTGTCAAATCTTGTTGAATTGCAACACCGGCTAAATCATCAAAATTGGCCTCAGAGTAACCAACTTTATGAAGAGCAGAATCATAGGCATCCTCAACAGTTTTATTAAATGCCGTAATAATCGGATGGGGCCCATGAGCCATTACAGGAGGCGCTAAAAACGTTGCTATCAATAAAGTCAAAAACAGTTTCATAAAATCTCCTTGTTGTCTTGATTTATCAAATTCATTATTCAATTCCTTTAGGGTTGGGACAATCAGGAAACCCAGGAATTCCGCATGGGTCGTCCTCGGGCAAAGGTTCATAAATTATTTTTTCTAAATTTCCAGTTTGTATATCAGGAAAAAGTACATTTTTAGAGGATGGACTGTAAAATGCCGCACTTGAAATTAAAATCTTTGATTTTGTTGTGGCGTCTTCCTGGATCTCCAATAGCAAATTTCCCACAACAGCGAGGTTTGGTTCCGCCGAGCTCTGTTGAAGTGTCGAATCACTAAATTCCAACTCAACAATGGGATTTTCAATTTTTTCTTCAGAAAATGGGCTGCAAGCAGTCAGCACAGACAATATTAAAATTACTACAGTATTAAAAAATAAGTTGTAACTGCGCATACCCCTCCCACCAATATCTAGCTGCAAGAATGTTGATCTGATTATATCTCGCCAGCCCCAGCAGAGACAATTTAGGGCCCAGTTCATGCACTAAGTTTAATTCAGAAATATAGAGTTCTTGCTTGCTTCCTATATAGTCTCGCGCCTCGATTGACTGTGATAACAACAAGGTCGCTTTTTTCCATAAAGATGAGTCAACGCCAACCTTTAAAGCTCGCGCTTGGTATTGACGTGATTTAAAGGTTGAATAATTAATTGCATAGCGGGCCTCTAGATTAAGCGTTTTTCTTCCCAATATGGAATTACTTGAAATAATAATATCATGCTCAGCGTCTGACACACCTAGCTTTGTGACTTCATCAGGACTTGATATTGGCTCCACTGGTGAAATTGGCTCACCAACTGAACCCTGTTGTGGAATGGGTATCGCATAGGTTCCGTTAGGATAGTTGCGTTTGCTGTACTGGTAACCAAGAGATGCAGTTGATTCCGTACTTATTGAATTAGCGAGCGTGGCGCTGATAGAATAATAATCATAATTATTCATTGAGCGTGACAGGGTATTACTTTTATTCTGCTCGGTCTCACCCAACGCTGAAAACTTATATTTTTCAGATATTGTTTTTTTGAGATTGGCAGAAAATTTGTGGTTGTTATCATAATCTGTGCCATCTGCAACTGCTTGGTTCGAGAAACTTCGAAAGCGATATTTGTACGATAAATTTGTACCCATTTGATCATCGCCGAAATGTGAATATACGGCCGGGGCCAAGGCCGAATATTGGCCTTCTTCATAACCAAGTCGTGTTTTAAAGCTAAATGTCAGAGGGCTCTCGACGGCACTGGCTAAGTCTATTGAATTTAAACCTGAAGAGATTGATGGTGTCGAAGTATGCGAATGCCCTTCATGCGCAAAGATAACCCCAGATCTAATTAAAATAAAAAATAAACATACGAATTGATGTATTTTCAAGCATCCCCTTTTCTCCTCCTCCAAAAAAAAGACATTCAAATAATTAACAACCCTTTCGACTTAGCAAAGTAATGATCTCTTCGATCTTTCTATCTGTTTCCTTTTTGTTGCCACTCAATACGGCACTGGATAGGCAGTGCCGAATATGTCTTTCAAGAATCGTCAGCTCAACAGACTTCAGAGCTGCGACAACAGCCTTAACTTGAAGTAAAATATCAGGACAGTAGCGGCCATCAATGATCATGTTCTCAACGCCCTCAACCTGTCCCTTGATGCGCCTAAGCCTGGCAAGCTCATCGGCATGACTTGCATGCTGCGCAACGGTATTCTTGGTAGCTCTTTTTGAGCCGGTTGAGTCTTTTATTTTTTCAGCCTGTGTCATAAATTAGCCCTTCTTTTTGTGTTAAGAATAACGTTGACATATACCCCTACGGGGTAGTAGTGTCAAGCCGTTTTGAAATAATAAATGAAAATCTTACCGGAGGCAACAAATTGACAAATTCAAGTACTTACAAATTTTTTGGACTTTTAATCTTAAGTATCAGTATGGCTGGCTGCGCCCATAGTGTTATGCGTGGAAGCGTAGCAATGAAAGTGAGCGACACCGAAGCTCATGTTTGCATGAATAAAGATGAGGTAAAGATTGGTGATCATGTTGAGTTATATGCGAATGTCTGTTCGCGAGAGGGCAAGGAGCAATCCATTTGCAACAAAGTGTCAAGAGGGCACGGAACTGTGACTGAAATCATAAATGAGCACTATTCGCTTGTTAAATTCGAACAAGGAGCCAAGTTCGAAGAAGGTAATTTCATTGAGTTGCATGCACATTAAATAAACCGACAGGATTTTTGAATGTTAGACCTTATAATAAAATGGTCATTAAAAAATAGACTTCTTGTCGCAAGTTTTGCTGCTTTTTTGGTAGCTTATGGTGGCTACGTGATTTTCCATCTGCCGGTGGATGTATTTCCTGATTTGAATAGACCAACAGTTAATATCATGACTGAGGCGCCAGGCCTTGCGCCCGAAGAGGTTGAAACCTTGGTGACGCTTCCTCTGGAGACCGTATTGAATGGTTTGCCAGGAGTTCAGCGGGTGCGCTCAACATCTGGAATTGGTCTTAGTATTATTTATGTCGAGTTTGATTGGGGCACGGAAATATATCGAAACCGTCAGCTTGTCAGTGAAAAGCTTTCCCTTATAGGTGAAAAACTTCCAAAGGGCATCACGCCTGTGATGGGGCCCATATCTTCCATTATGGGAGAGATTCAGCTTGTAGGGGTTTTTTCAAAAGATGGGAAAACTTCACCTATTGAGCTTAGAACTCTTGCTGAATGGACCATGCGTCCACGTCTGATGTCGATACCAGGGGTGTCGCAGGTAATTAATATCGGTGGTGGGCTTAAGCAATTTCAAATTCTTATTTCGGCTGAAAAATTAAAGGCCAAACAGTTAACGCTTGATGAGGTTGAGAAGTCGCTTGCCGTATTAAGTCGTAATAGCACGGGTGGATTTATTGATTTAAATAGCAAGGAATATCTAATTCGAAATATTGGACAGGTAAAGACAGTTGAAGAAATTGAAAATTCGGTTGTTGGAATGAACTTGGGTCGCCCAGTGTTAGTTAAAGATATAGCGCAAGTTAAAATCGGTGCTCAAATAAAGCGTGGTGATGGCAGTGTAAATGCTAAGCCAGCGGTCATCATGAGTATTCAAAAACAGCCGGGCGCAAGTACGGTTGATCTCACACATGAGCTTGACATTGCGCTGGAAGAGTTACAAAAAATGTTACCTTCTGACGTGGGCCTAGAAAAAGACCTCTTTAAACAAGCCAATTTTATTTCAAATGCAATCAAAAATGTCGAAGAAGCCCTCAGAGATGGCGCCATACTTGTTGCTATCATTTTATTTATATTTTTAGTTAACTTTCGAACCACGGCAATTACTTTGACGGCCATTCCACTTTCATTTGTTGTGACAGCAATTGTATTTAAATTTTTTGGGCTCTCAATTAATACAATGACCTTGGGTGGATTAGCAGTGGCCATTGGTGAACTTGTTGATGATGCGATTGTTGACGTAGAAAATGTCTTTCGTCGGCTAAAGGAAAACGAGAAGTTGCCTAATCCTAAGCCATTATTAAAAGTAATTTATGAGGCATCGAGTGAGGTCAGAAACTCAATTGTGCTTGCGACAATTATTGTGGTCCTGGTTTTTATTCCTTTGTTCTTTTTAGGGGGAATCGAAGGAAGGCTTTTTGTGCCACTTGGCATAGCCTATATCGTAAGTTTATTGGCTTCACTTGTAGTTTCGCTCACTGTAACTCCAGTTTTGTGTTCATTTTTATTAATAAAAAAAGATTTTTTACATCATGAAGACTCAGATGGGCGGTTTGTTCGCTGGCTTAAGAAACTAGATCGCTCCTTGCTTGAAAAAACTTTGGAAAAGCCAAAGCCGATCATTATTATTGGTGCGAGCTTATTTTTATTCTCAATGATGCTGTTGCCATTCATGGGTAGGGAGTTTTTACCTAAATTTAATGAAGGAACTGCGACAGTGGGTGTGGTCCTTCAGCCGGGTGTTTCACTTGAAGAGTCCAATCGGGTTGGTGTCGAAGCTGAAAAGTTGATTCTGTCGGTTCCGGAAGTAAAAAGTGTGGCTCGCCGGACAGGGCGAGCAGAATTGGATGAGCACGCAGAGGGCGTTCATTCCACCGAAATTGATGTGGATTTTAATGAGGGAGGGAGGCCAAGGCGAGTTGTCTTGGAGGATATTCGTCAAAAGTTGGCAACGCTGGGTGTGTTTTTTAATGTTGGTCAGCCGATATCTCACAGGTTGGACCACCTTCTTTCCGGAGTTCGAGCGCAAATTGCGATCAAGGTTTTTGGAAATAATTTAGCGCAATTGCGATCAAGTGCTGCGGATATATACAAACAACTTCAAACTATCGATGGTATTTCAGATCTTCAAATCGAACAGCAGGTGTTAATCCCGCAGGTAAAAATTCAAGTTTTGCGATCAGAAGCTTCGCAGCTTGGAATAAATGCAGGGGATTTGATTGAAAACCTTGAAAAAGCGTTAAATGGAGTTGTCGTCGGACAGGTCGTTGATCAGCAAAAATTCTTTAGTATTTTTATGCGATTTGATGATGAATCAAGAGCTAATCTAGATTTGATGAAAAAATCTGTTATGAAAATCATGCCGGATGCAAGAAGGATTAAGCTTGAAGATGTGGCCGATGTTTATGAAGCAGAAGGTCCGAACATTGTGAACAAAGAAAATATGCAAAGGCGGATTGTGGTTTCTGCAAACACATCTGGACGATCTTTGGATGGCGTGGTGAGGGACATTAAAAATAAAATTGAAACGAATGTAAAATTTCCAGAGGGGCTGTATTATACTTTGGGTGGACAGTTTGAAAGCCAACAAGCAGCCTCGCGCCTTATTCTGATGCTGGGATTTTTATCACTAGTTGGAATTTTTATTGTGCTTTACAGTCACTTTAAATCAACATTCATATCATTTCAAATAATGCTAAACGTTCCGATGGCCTTTATTGGTGGAGTTATTGCTTTAAGCTTAGGCGATAGGGTTTTATCAGTTGCAAGTCTCGTAGCCTTTATCACTCTTTGTGGAATTTCAAGTCGTAACGGAATTATGATGATTTCGCACTATATGCATTTGTTAGAGCATGAGGGAGAAAAGTTTAGCAAGGATATGGTCATTCGTGGATCGCTTGAAAGGCTTGTCCCTGTTTTAATGACTGCGTTGACGGCTGGCCTTGCGTTAATTCCTTTGGTCTTAAGTGCTGGCGCGCCAGGTAAAGAAATTTTGCATCCTGTCGCTGTCGTTATTTTTGGCGGTCTTGTTAGTTCAACTTTACTTGATATGGTTGTAACTCCCGTTGTCTTCTATAATTTTGGAAAAAAGTCAGCACTTCAATATTTGGATTTAAAAAATAAACGAAAGGATGATTTATGAAAGATATTTTTTTATCAGCGATATTAGTTTTTGGGTTATCAGCGATAGCGCATGAGGGCCCCCATGGACCAGAGCAAAAAGTGGCACCTCATGGCGGAGTTCTTAGAGATGGCACCAGTTTGATGTTTGAGCTTGTGAAGACAGGGGAGAACGTAAAAATTTATCCACTTACGCATGATGGAAAACCTATTGATTCAAAAGTCATCGAGGTTGATCTCAAAAAGACACAGCTGGCTGATTCAAGAAAGAAGCCCATTCAGCATAGCTTGATTGCCGAGGGCGATTCATTTGTTTTGAAATTTGAAAAGGGTTCTTCTTATCGCTATTCGTTGAGTCTTGTTGCTCGATATGAAGGCAAAGAAAATAAGGCCAATTGGCAAATTGAGCTTGGTTCAGAGTGAGGATATAAATGAATAGTTTCTTTTCGGTTCTAGTTTTAAGTATTTTCATCATGCCCACATCAGTTTTCGCTGATGTGAAGGGTTTGACGTTGGAAGAGGCTATTAACCTAGCCTTGGGTGAAAACTTGCAAATTAAAACTTCCGGAAAAGAAATTGAAGCCGCTGAGGCTCGAGTGAACCGAACAATCTCATATTTTTTGCCAAAAATCGGGGCAGAATCTAGGTATGAGTATTTTAACTCTCCCTATCAACTTCAAAGGGGTGGTACTGCTGATTTATTTATTGAATGGAATGTCTACAATGGATTTCGTGACTGGTATGATCGTAAAGCGAAAACCTTTGAGCTTGATCAATTTAAAATTGCAAAGCAAAAACAAATCTTGTTTACAAAAGTTGAGGTTGAGGCAAAATTTTATAAACTTTTAGCTATAATGGAGTCGGTTAAATCATTTGAAGAGGCCGTGAAAAGAAATGATGTGCAAAAGGAGTCCGCACGAAGAAGGCGTGGCGCGGGGTTGGCATCAGATGCGGATATTCTTGAGTTCGATTTGTATAACTCTGAACTTCAAATCGAATTGACCCGTCTTGAAAGTGATTTAAAGCAAACTCAATCTGAATTTCGCGAACTTTTGGGGCAAAGGAATCAAGGCAGCCAGGTTCTTCCACAAGGTAAACTAAGTCATTTTCATGTCGATGACACTCTTGAAAGTTTGAAACTGCGTTTGCCTAATGAAAGCCAAACTTTGATTGGCGCAAGATATTCTGTCGAACAGGCCGAAGCTAACAAAAAAGTTGCATTTGGGGGCTATCTTCCTCAGCTTGATCTTAAGGTTACACATGGAAGCCGTGGGTTAAATGACACTCTGGTTTCGCCGGAAACTATGATTGTTGGAACTGCGAAGTGGGAATTCTTTTCAGGTTTTGATACATCTAACGCCAGAAGTGAGGCGGCGGCTTTGGCAGGTAAGGCAGATGCCAGTTTAAAGCAGACAGAGCTTGCAACTGTTTCTCAGTTGGAAACTGCCTATGCAAAATTAAAAGGCATTCAAGATAGTGTTGATATTGAAACAGAAAATAAAATAAAGGCTTATAAATTTTTTGATGTTGTTGCAGGTGAGTATAAACGGGGCGTGAAAAATTCGACCGATATGAGATCTGCTGCTCAAATGCTATTACAAGTAGTGCTTCGTGATATACAATACCGTGCAGATTTTTTTGAACAAAAAGCTCTGCTCGAAAAAGCGTTGGGCGGACAAATAAAAATATCAAAAGGTAGCCTTAGTGGCCACACAGACTAAAAGGGGGTCTTTATGAAAAAAACAGTGTTTACTTTGATTGCCTCACTATTGCTGAGTTCGCTCGTGTTTGCTCATGGCGAAGAAAAGCCAGGGCCACATGGCGGCTTCATCCGTATGCCAGGGGCTTTTCATACGGAGCTTGTTCCAGACTCAGATGTTGAATTTAAAATGTATCTGCTTGATGTTAACTGGCAAAATCCGAGCGTGAAGGACTCTGCTGTTGATATTAAAATTATGAATGAGAGTACGAGCGCCGCAGTTTCGTGCAAGCAAGGCGTTGATTTTTTTCAATGTCAGTTAGTAAAGGGCTTCACACTTGAAAAAGGAAAGCTTTCAGTGAAAGCAAGTAGAGAAAAGGCCATTGGCGGTAAGGTATTCTATAATTTGCCGTTGAGTTTTGATTCTGATGGCGGACGCGGACCTCACGAGTAGCTTCATTAACTTTATAAATAAAAGGGGGATTTCATGAGTTCATCTTTAGTAGCCATCTTTCTAATAGGCATAGCCATTCTTGCAGGCTGCGCTCAGCAGGACGAAAGGAAATTCACTGATCGCGCCGAAGCGGAGGGCCGAGGTGCTAACAAGGCAGGGCAAGAGGCCCTCAATGAAAAAGCCCACGAAATGGAAGTTGATTTAGCCAATAGACAAAACTTCTATGGTGCAATTGAGGGCCAGTATCAAGGAACCACGCAGGTAGGTGATCAGACTTATAATATCAAATTTACATTTGCTCGAAGTGTCCCTCCGTTCAGTGGGCAGAGGATTAGGCAACTTAGTGAAATCGAAGCGGACCTCAATAATTTGTCATTTTATATTCAAGTTGTCCAATGGCATCCAGATGACTTAACTTCTGCTGTTGGATGCCGAGTCAGTCAAATTCGGCCCGATATGCAAAAAGGGGAAATGATCATTGCCTCATCGGATTGCCCAAACTTATATGCAGTTCTGTTAAATGACATAACCTCTGACAATTTGCGAACTGCGCGTGATAAATCAAAAAACTTAGCAGATAAAATTAGTAATCATGAAATACAAAATATTGATTCATTAGTTGGCACAATTCAACCGTCAGCGAATGCAAATGTGTTTAGTTTTTCTGTTAAGAAGATGAACTAGGAGTAATTCATGAAACCAACTTTTCTAGCCATTCTATTGTTGCAATCTGTCGCCTTCGCAGGAAACCAAATTCAGGTGAGTCTTTCGGATGTTGTTAAACGTGTGAGTGAGAATAATTACAATGTATATGAGAATGCACTCAAAGTTTATCAGGCAAAAATTAACATTGAAAAAGCCAGGGCTGATATGCTTCCCAAATTGAACATATGGGGAATCGCGAAAATTATTATTGATCCAATTTCTGTCATTGACCAAGTTTCTGACGTCGCGCCATTTCTTGTGCCTACCAATTGGTTTAGGTTGGAACAGGTTAAGCTTCTTTATCTAGCTGAAAAAGAAGGCTATCGCGCACTGTGGGGTAACGAACTAAATTCAGCTAAGTCTTTGTACGTTCATCTATTATTTGACCAAAACCTCTTGGCTCATGTGCAAAATAGCATCGAAGAGTTGCAAAAAATTTATCGAATTGCCCTCACTCGCGAAAATTTTGGAGGCGCAAGACCTGGTACAGCTCGAGATATTGAAATTAAAATGCTGGGGTTAAAAGAGGATGAACAAAATCTAATCACATTATTAAGCATTGAGCATGATCAGCTGTCCTACGCTCTTGGATACACATCTAACATCGAGCTGTTCCTAGATCCAGTAATACTTCCTAATTTGGAAAATGCAACGCCTATATATGTGAATGATTATGAGTTTCGAGTCTTATCTTCAAGCCCAGAAAGACGACAGTTTGATCACTTTTTATCTGCACTATCTCAAGTAAAAAAGGAAATTGAATATTCGTTTCTTGGATCAAGTAACATCAGTAGAGGTGTTGCTGGTGGTATTTTTGATGGCCTTCCATCAGGAACTGGTCTTGGATTTGGCAATGGGTCAGCATTAAAAATTATTGATGCTCAAAGGCAACTGATGCAAACGCAAAAATTAGGTATTGAAGAAGTTCTTAAGCGTCAGCTAAGGGCAGTTGCAATCCAATACAATTCTGACGTTACCAGTTTTAGTAATTTTAAACGCCGAGTGGAGCTATCAAGGGATGCAAGAAACTCCTTACTTAGGAGAATACAGTTGGGTGAAAACATTGATGTCCTTGAGCTCTCGGACGTCTCTCGAAATCAAATTCAAGCAGAAGCCGCTTTATTGAGTGTTGGATATCGCACACTCAACAGCTTAGATCGACTCAATCGACTGATTTTTGATGGAGATTATACACTAAATCCACCACTTATTGACTCTTTAAAGGGGAATAAACCGTGAAAAAACTTATTATTTCATCTGCCCTTTTATTTTTGTTAACTGGCTGTCCGAATGAAAAAGAAGTTAAAGAAATGATAGATGATATTTCGGTTAAGCGAAATCAAACTATAACAGTCATTAGCTCTCAAGACTTCAGTTTAGATGGCTTACTTAAAGCTCAAGACTATTTTTTTGATTTTACTGAAAAAGTTCATCTGATGAATGAAGACTCAAAATCATTGAATAGTATTAAATCTTTAATAAATAATTATGGCATGAAAAATTTCTGTGAAAAATTTGTTGTGTCAGTACAACTATGGACGAATCTTGAAAATTACTGCAAATCCACATCTCCATATAGGTGCTCACCAGATATTCACACTTACAATGAAACTCAAAATAAATTTTTAGGTCTTATTGGTAATGATCTAAAATCAAAGTTTAAAAGGGAACCCGCTTGTAATTAAGGAGATTGAATGGAGACGCATGAACATCATCAGACAGAATCGTAGCTAGTGGGATCTATGTTCGACATAAATAACCTTCAGATTTACTGAAGCTTAAAAAGGAGGAATTGTGAAAACAGCAACATTGAAACAACTGGTGGCGATTGCGCTTTTGGGGGCAGCTTTGGTTGTGGGCCCAATTAAAGCGTTTGCTAATGACGAACACCATCCAGAAGGAGCCGCAAAGGAGGAAACTCAGAAAAAAGCTGAACCAAGCTCAGGTCATGATGTGGGTGGCATGGGTATGATGGGAAAAATGGACATGGGTCAGATGCACACGATGATGGGCGAATGTATGAAAACGCATAAAAACGGTAAAATGTGCGATCACGATATGATGGACAAATGCCAAAAGCAACAGGGCAAAGATGCTTGCATGAAAATGATGAATGAAATGAAGACAAAAGCAAAAACTGAAAATAAATAGTAAAATGCAAAATTAAAATGAGTGGTGCTAATCGAAAGAAGCACCACTCAGAAAGTTATATGCACTCAAACCACAATCACTCATCAAATCAATCAGGTAGCGCTAGTCATACTGAGTATGGCCATTCACACGATCATCATTCAACCACAAAAGACCCTGTTTGTGGTATGACTGTGGATCCAAATGATCCAAAGGGCGGTCAATCTCTGTTTCAAAATGTGAATTATTATTTTTGCAACTCAAAGTGCAGATCCAAATTTGATTTAGATCCCCAAAAATATATCTTTCCCACGCCAGCAAAAATCGAACAAAAAGACATTGAATATACATGTCCCATGCATCCAGAGATTCGACAGATTGGCCCAGGCAGCTGCCCTATCTGTGGGATGGCACTTGAGCCTGTTACTGCATCACTTGATCATGCTGGTGAAGGCCAAGAATATCTTGATATGAAAAAACGATTTTGGGTGGGGACAATTCTAAGTATCCCTTTGCTTTTCATTACAATGGGTGGGCGACATCTCATCCATAATCAGGGGTTATTAAAACTTCTTCCTTGGGGTGAAGTTATTATTTCTTCACCTGTAATTTTATGGGCTGGATGGCCTTTCTATGTTCGCTTTTGGCAATCCATAAAAAATCGTAGCCTGAATATGTTTACTCTTATTGGACTTGGGGTGGCAGTTGCCTATATCTACAGCTTGATTGCCGTCCTATTTCCACAATTATTTCCTGATTCATTTCGTGATTCAATGACTGGTGAAGTGGGTCTTTATTTTGAAGCCGCTGCCGTCATTGTCACTTTGGTACTGCTTGGCCAAGTATTGGAATTAAAAGCCCGAGGACAAACCAACGCAGCTATCAAAGCTCTTCTGGGGCTGGCGCCTAAAGCAGCTCGAAAAATCATGCCTGATGGGTCAGAGGTCGAGGTTCCCCTTGAGACTATTCAGGTAGGTGATCGTCTTCGTGTAAAGCCAGGTGAGAAGATTCCTGTGGATAGTAAAGTCATTTCTGGAAGCTCCTCCGTTGATGAATCCAT
>DAIRER010000419.1:0-2481 GCA_036795495.1 Pseudobdellovibrionaceae bacterium
TCAAGATGGATTGGGGTTCAATAAAGGCCCCTTTGCGGACTATGGCCATAGGGACACTGCGAATATTTTCTTTTCCAGTCCATTTTTTTATTGGAATTTTATCTAAAAAATTAAAATCGCCAGCCTCTAAAAGAGATATTTTTTGTATTTTAAAATACAGTAGAATCGCTTTTTTTACCCACTCTTGAGTTTTCCATTCCGAATTTATTTTTTCACAAACACGCAATTGGCCACAATCCAATAGAGCGATCACGTCTTGGATTTTTTGTTGTTCTTCCTCTGTAATAGGAGAGGGGTTTGGATTTTGAGAAGGTTGTGTTTGCTGAGAATAGATGGATTCAATATTTTTTCGTAGAGAGGCTATTTGTTCATTCATAATGACGGCATACTGCCATGGAGAAAGATAAAAACTCAAGTGGAATTTAAACTGACTTAAAATTTGACTTAAAAAATGAACCAGCATAAATAGAGCTATGATGCCTGTGTTTTATGAAAACCATCAATTAAAAATGGGAACAAACTCAAAAGTTCTTAAATCCTTTTTAAAGGATTATTCTCGACCTATTTATCTCTATGATTTGTCAGATATTCAATGGCAATGTCAGGCTTTGAAAAAGGAAATTCCTCACGCTCATATTTTTTATGCGATGAAAGCCAATCATCATCCTGAGGTCTTGAATACTCTAAGATCCATTGGTTGTGGTTTGGATATTGTTTCTGGCGGAGAGCTTCGCATGGGACTTTCTCGTGGGTTTTTAGCGGAAAATATTATTTTTAGTGGGGTAGGGAAAAAAGAAATAGAAATTGAACTCGCAATAAGTTCGGGTTTACGACAAATCAACGTTGAAAGTATTGAAGAACTTGAGCGCATCGCTCGCATTCATGAAAAAACAAAAAGTTTAAAGCCTGCACCTATTGTCTTGCGATTAAATCCTCATATTGCCATAGAAAGTCATCCCTATATTTCGACAGGTTTAAATGAAAATAAATTTGGAATTCCAGAAGAGGATTTAAGCCAGGCTATTTCTGTTTTGAATCAGCACAAAAATAATTTGGAACTTGTGGGTTTAAGTTTGCATTTAGGTTCACAAATGACTCAACTGGATCCTATAGAAGCGGGAATAAAAAAGATCACCACCATTTTTAATAACTTAAGAAAAACTTTTTCATCTGTGAAGCGATTGGATCTGGGTGGTGGCTTGGGGATTGATTACAAAAATCGAGATTCTGATTTTGAAAAAAAACTTCTTAAGGGTTATGCGGACATTATAAATTTTGAGCTCAAAGAACTTTATAAGGATCCTGAGTTTGAGTTGCAACTGGAGCCGGGGCGTTGGATGGTGGCTCACTCCGGAGTTTTAATCACTCAGGTGCAATATGTGAAAAAAACAAAATTTAAAAATTTTGTGATTGTGGATACAGGAATGCATCATTTGATGAGGCCGGCTCTTTATCAAGCTTTTCATCAGGTTTTACCCTTAGAATTAAAATCGGGAACCGAACTCTTGTGTGATGTTGTGGGTCCTATTTGTGAAAGCAGTGATTTTATCGCCAAAGAGCGAAAACTGACTCCAGTAAAAGAGGGAGACTTCTTAGCCATTCTTGATGTCGGTGCCTATGGTGCTGTTCTTGCCAACGATTATAATTTGCAAGATCGCCCCTTAGAAATAACTTTTACTTGATAGGAAAACGGGTGGGTCCGTTTAAAGGCCGTGAGCTTTGGATTCTCGGATCCCATTGAAAGTCATCTCCACAAAAAGAGCATTGTTGCGAATATCTTCGAAGCTTGTAGCATTGATGTAACTCATACCGCTACGGATGCCGCCCGTGATTTCAAGAATCACATCTTTGACGTGTCCCTTGATGTTTACAAAAGTGGCTTCACCTTCGGGAGCCATGCCTTCAGGCACGCCACCGCGCCAGGAGTCTTGAGCTGATTTTGAGGCCATGCCGCGATACTCTTTACGACCGTGTTTTACTTGTCCTGGGGTTTCGATCGTTCCAGAAAGCATTCCTCCAAGCATAACAGTACTGGCTCCTGCCGCAAAGGCTTTGACAATATCTCCAGAGGTGCGCATGCCTCCATCCGCAATAACTGGGACTCCGTAGGTGTCAGCGACTTCTGCGCAAAGAGCAATCGCTGTCAATTGAGGCAGCCCACATCCCGTAATGATTCGAGTCGTACACATTGAACCAGGGCCAATTCCCACTTTGATCGCATCAGCACCGGCTTCAATCAATTCACGAGCGGCATCGGGTGTGGCGAGATTTCCGGCAATCACATCCACCTTAGGATAATGCTCTTTTATCCACTTGAGTGTTTCTATCATCTGTATTGAATGGCCGTGGGCAATATCAATTGTAATCACGTTCACGCCAGCTGCAACAAGAGCCTCGGTTCTTCCGGGTGTTTCTGCTCCAACACCCACACTGGCGCCAATTAATGAGACTCCATTTTCTTTAAGTCGTTGGACTTGAGAA
>DAIRER010000420.1:0-2474 GCA_036795495.1 Pseudobdellovibrionaceae bacterium
GCAATTTTAACTTTTAGAGCTGCTTGAAGATCTTTTTTAAACTGTGCTTGAAATAAAAGTTTTAAAAATTCTTTAAGCTGTTCTTGTTCTTCTTCGGTTGTCTCTCCCTTTTTGAGCATTTCTAGATCTAAAATTTGCCCCATCACAAAGCCCGTTTTTAAAGCTAAGGGGTGTTTTGCAAAAAGACCCGAGAGCAACATTTGAGAGTAAAAATCTAGATTGTTAGAGCTTAAGTTTTTCCATTTTTCCGTTGAACATTGTTTTGCCGTAACGGGGCCGAGACTCTCGGGGCAAGGGCGGGACATAAAAACAATATCTCGTGTGATTTTCGAAGAGGGGCGTCCAAAAAATCTAACCTGAATCGCTCCATTAGATTTTTTTTCAAGATAATGGAAAAGATCTATATTTTTATAATTTGTTAACAGATCCACTAGAAGTTCAACTTTGACCCCTCTTTGCGCGGCCTTAAGCAGTTCAAGACTAAATGCAGAAGAACTTTCATCCGTTGCGTAGATGTAGTAGATTAACCGAAGGGTTTCATCCGCTTTGGCGCTTCGAATGGCTTCAATTTTAGAGAGAAAGGCGGCATCATTATCAATCATGATTCGACCCTCTTGAGGCTTGATACGTAACTCACCCGAAAGGGACTTTGCATTTGAAGATAAGACGAGAATTAAAGAGAAAATGCTTAGAAGGGTTCGTTTCATGAAAACTCCTGTTTGAATAGTTGCGTTGAGGGGGTTTATCATACCGAGTGAAAAAACTCTCTATTAAAAAATTGAAATAGAGGGAAAACCTCTTTTAATGAAAATTCTCCATGATTTTTTTCTTAGGCTCTTATAAAATCATACAAAAGTCGGGGACAGTTTCTGGGATTCATTTAGCAAAATTGGTAAAATTGGGTTTTTATCCAGCTTTTCTCATTGGAAAAAGGGGTATAACATTCGTTGCTATTTCTTCTTTGTTTTGTTTTTTGAATTTAGATTTATGCGATTTTTTTAAGAAATCAATCAGTTGGTAATTTTGTTCAAGAAATTGTATGCCAAGACCTTTACCCAAGCGTGCTCCGGTATTTCTATGGCGTATTGTTTTTGCTTTAATTTGAATTACTTTTTTATTTATGTTGAATACAACAGTGACTATTTGATCTTTAATCTGATCAATCTCCGCGGACGAGAAAAAAAGACCACCCGTTGAGATGTCTTTAGCCTTACCTAAATACATTGTTTGACCGAGAAGGACGACGGAAATATTGGAAAGATATCTAAACATACGATCCTTGGTTGATTTCAAGGCGAATTGAAAATTAGGAATTTGATCTAATGGAAAATGAAGAGAATAGGCCCACTTAATATAATGTAATTCATCTAAAGATAGTGTAGAAATCATATTTGATTTTCGAATAAAAAGATTTTCTAAAATTTCAGGTGTCATAACAGGGTCTAAAAGCAAATCAGGATTTTTCTGTCTAAAATGAAGTTGTTGAATTTTAGAATTTACAAAAAATTCAAACAAATTTTTAGACCGAGGTTGATTTAAAGAAATTTTTTCTACAATAGATTTTGATCTAGTTAAATCCAAACTAATATGAATAGCTAAAGCCTTTTTTACAAAATTATATTCAGTGACCTCTCCGTTTTTTTCAAAACCAAATAGAGAGTCATAAAAAATAAAAGCACGAGGATGAATCGTGGCGCAAAGAAGATCAGAACCCATATGCTCTTCAGCGTAATGAAAAAGATATTTCATAATTAAAAGGCTGACCATCGCTGCATTTTGACTGCGTCGATAGCTTTCATGAATGGCCAAAGCTGAAACTTCAACAAGGTTATGTCCTTTATTTCGAAGATCTTCATTTTCTTTCTTATAAGCTTTGTCCGATGGAAATCCAATGGGTGAGTCTTTGATCAGTGAAACAGTCCCAATTACGAGATCTCCCTTTTTTGCAATGATCACTGAAGTGTATGGTAATACTGAATATAAATTCAGTCGTAAACCTGATGCGTCTGGATCCATAAGTCCTTGTTGGACATACGCATCATGCAGTAGCTTATAGGCGGACTCAATCTCGTGTTCCGTTGTTGCCAATTTGATTTGAATATCTTGATTTTTATATGCTGTTGTTAAATTTATAGAACGTCTTAAAATAAATTTTTTTAATGGATAGGGGATTAATTTTTGAACAAATTTTCTTAAATTAAAACTCATTTAAAAGACTTCCTTTTTTTAATAAAAAAATAGATTAATTCAAAATGATTCTTTTCCTAAGTAAAGAAACCCTTTTGAAAATTATCCGACAAAAGTCTTAAAAATTAAAGTTTTGATAAATATAAAATGTAATCTGTATCAAGATAAAACAGATTAAGGAGATTTGATTTTGAAAATACTATAAAGTCATTTGAATCTAAATTTTAATGATTAAATATTAATCATATTTTTGTCAGTTTTTACTTTAAATTATGCAGCGTTACTTT
>DAIRER010000421.1:0-2464 GCA_036795495.1 Pseudobdellovibrionaceae bacterium
AGCTTTTCCAAGTTTTGGTTCTGAACGGACAGGGGCCCCTGTGGTTTCCTACTGCCGCATGGATGATCAAGAGATCCGTTCTCGCGAACCGATTTTAGACCCCGATGCGATTCTCATTCAAGATGCCTCGCTTTTACATCAAGTGGATCTTTTTGCGGGGCTTAAAGAAAGCTCCTATGTTTTGATCAACACCTCTCAAACCTTAGAGCAATTGGGACTTAAAGATTTACTGAATAAAATAAATCCTCGCCATATTTTAATGGTGCCAGCAACGGAGTTGGCTTTAAAATATATCGGTCGTCCCCTTCCCAATGCCGTTTTGTTGGGTGGGTTCTCCGCTTTGAGTGGGCAAATCAGTTTAGAGTCTGTTAAAAAAGCCATTTCAGAAAAGTTTCCATTAAAAATTTCCGAAGCCAATCAAAAAGCGGCCGAGGCGGCCTATCAAATTGTACTCAAAGAACATCAAGAGGAGGGCTCACTTCATGCTTAAACAAATCGAAGGTTCAAAAGCCATGGCCGAAGCAATTGGTCTTTGTCGTCCGCAGGTGATTTGCGCCTACCCCATTTCACCGCAAACACATATCGTCGAGGCCTTGGGTGAAATGGTAAAATCTGAAGAACTAAAATCCTGTGAATTTATTAACGTGGAATCAGAGTTTGCAGCCATGAGCGTGGCCATCGGGTCTTCGGCGGCAGGAGCGCGTACGTATACAGCTACTGCAAGTCAGGGTTTACTTTTTATGGTTGAAGCTGCTTACAATGCCTCGGGATTGGGTTTACCCATCGTGATGACTCTTGCGAATCGCGCGATCGGGGCTCCAATCAATATTTGGAATGATCATTCGGATGCCATGAGCCAGAGGGACTCCGGTTGGTTGCAACTTTACGCTGAGACCAATCAAGAAGCTGTTGATTTACATATTCAAGCTTTTAAATTGGCCGAAGAACTTTCGATTCCCATCATGGTGTGTGTGGATGGTTTTATTTTAACTCACGCTTATGAGCGTGTGGATCTTCCGACGCAAGAACAAGTAGATCAGTTTCTGCCACCCTTCGAACCTGAACAAATTTTAGATCCTCAAGAACCTGTTTCTATAGGGGCCATGGTGGGTCCAGAGGCCTTTATGGAGGTTCGATATTTAGCTCATCTCAAGCAGAAGCAAGCCCTGGAAAGAGTTCCGACTCTGGCTTTAGAATTTAAAAAAATATTCGGCAGAGATTCGGGTGGGCTTTTTGAAAAATATAAAATCGAAGATGCTGAAACTGTCGTTGTAGCGATGGGCTCCGTGGTGGGAACCATCAAGGATACTGTGGATCAGATGCGGGCGGATGGACACAAAATCGGAGTCCTCAGTTTGAAATCCTATCGTCCGTTCCCAGCTGAAGCTCTGGGAGAAGCTCTAGAAAAAGCACAACGAGTGGTAGTTTTAGAGAAAAGTTTTGCTCTGGGTATTGGCGGAGTGCTTTCTGCAGAAGTGCATTTGGCGCTCGTGCAGGCGGCACAACTGCCGTCGGCACAAAAAAATCCTTTGAAGAAAACTTATTCTGTGATTGCAGGTTTGGGGGGACGACCTATTTTAAAGAAATCCTTAAGATCTCTTTTTGAGAAAGCAGAAAAAGGGGAACTCGCCGCAACGACATTTTTAGATTTAAATCAGGATATCATAAATAAAAATTTAATCGCCCGAGAGAGCAGGTAAAGTATGGGACATCAGCCTATTAAATTTTATCAAACAGGAACATTTACGGTTGGTAACAGATTGTTAACACCTGAAGATCGATCTGTACAATCTTCAGAGGGAAGAACCAATTCTATCACGTCTGGACATCGCGCCTGTCAAGGTTGTGGTGAAGCTCTGGGGGCTCGTTATGCCATGGATGCAGCGATGCGAGCGACAAACGCTCAACTGGTCGCCGTGAATGCGACGGGGTGTTTAGAGGTTTTCTCAACACCCTATCCAGAAACTTCTTGGCAGATTCCATGGATTCATTCTTTGTTTGGAAATACAGCGGCTGTGGCCTCGGGGGTGGCTGCGGCTTTACGCGTGCGCGGGCAAAAAACACGAGTTGTGGCTCAGGGTGGAGACGGTGGAACAACGGATATTGGATTTGGTTGTTTGTCGGGAATGTTTGAGCGCAATGATGATGTTCTTTATATTTGTTATGACAATCAAGGATATATGAACACAGGAATTCAAAGGTCTTCGGCAACGCCACCTGCGGCTCGTACAAATACAACCTTGGCTGTGGGGCCAGAGCCTGGAAATGTTTTTGGACAAGGTAAAAATCTACCAGAAATTGCGATGGCTCATGGAATCCCCTATGTGGCGACGGCCACCGTGGCCGACCTTAGAGATTTAGAATCCAAAGTTGAGCGTGCGATGCAAATTCATGGAGCTCGTTATATTCATGTTTTGGTGCCGTGTCCTTTGGGTTGGGGTTCTGCCTCAGAGAAGACCATCAG
>DAIRER010000422.1:0-2461 GCA_036795495.1 Pseudobdellovibrionaceae bacterium
GAATTTCTGATCCATCTAAATCAATCAATAAATTATCAATGCGTAAAGCCGAAAGTGCCGATAGACAGTGTTCCACTGTACTGACTTGAAAGATATCATTCCCTAATGTTGTGGCCTGAGAGGTCGCCGTCACATCTTGTGCGGCCACTCGAATATAGGGTTTATTCGGAAGGTCGACCCGACGCAAATAAACCCCAGTATCCACCGGGGCCGGGCAAAAACTCAATGTACAAGGCTCACCTGAATGAATTCCATAACCTTTGATTTCAACTTTTCTTTTTACTGTTTTTTGTAAAAACAAAAAAGGACCTCTCTCAATTTTACATTTCGTACCATTATTAATGGCACTAACATAGCTGAGAGCAGGCCCCGTTGTCTATTTTAATTTAACGAGAACTACAGAGTGAGAGGCTTTACTTGGAACATCCGAAGAGTCTTCAGTTGTTGGCAGACCGGCTGCTAAAAACGATTCTTTCATTGTGCTATCAGAGGTTTTTAACCATTTAAAAATAGGATTTGGTCTCTCTGCCATGTTATAAGCGTCAACATCAAGATCTTTTGCTTCATTAATATAATTTTTAATGGCTTTGTTTCTTTTGGCTGCTAAGTCTCTTTGCGGCCTGGAAAGCGTTTTTAAATCTTTTGAAGGATACTCTTCATCGGCCCAAGAAAGTACAAGCACCTCATCGATTCTACCACTGGATTGTGCTTGTTCAATCACCACATTCAGTGAAGCTTTATTTTTCTCAGAAAGAACCGAACTCCCACGGTTAAACTTAATTTCGGCAAAATTATGTGCTTTCATATTTTTTGCTGCTTCATTGGTTACACCCAGAGTCTTGGATTCTTCAGTCGAGGTCTTAACTGCTTTTGCGTCTGATGATTTGTATGGATAGCTGGAACATCCAACGGTCAATGAAAGTAACGCGAGCACTGCAATCTGTGGATATTTCTGGAAATACATTTCTTACTCCTTAAGTTAGAATTTTTTTGTTCGTGATGTAGAACCTGAAGCAAGAATAAAGCCAACAGCACTAAAAAATTATTTTATAATGAAATAAGCTATTTAGGAGAAACAACAAATGAGATTATGTCTTAGCATAATACCGAGTGTGTTCATATTTTCCTCTTCTACAACCGTGGACGTTCTTTAAGTCCCCGCAAAAATCTAGCTGACTAGAGATAAGCCCTCTCCGAAAGGTTTGGCTTTACAACAATTTTTTACAATTATAAGCAAGCTCTTCCCAAGCTAAAAAAACCCCAACGACTGAATGCGGATTCTTCGTGCAATCCATTTATAAAAGCAGTTGAATTTTCAACAAAAATAGATTTGCAACTTGAGTTTGTTGTTGCGCTTAACGTTGTTGCATTTGAAAAAACAAAAATTGCAATGAAAATTCTTTTCATAATAATTTCTCCTCAATTGATCTTCCTCATGGATTGTTTTTACGAACATATCTCCAAACTCCTGCTGACGTCTTTTCCCACTTATAAGTAAACACTGCCCCACTTACGGAATGAAGTGTTTTCTCGTCTAAATCTCTTGAAGTTCTTATTAGATAACTGCCCCCAATGTTAAGGATCTCAATAGCCGCCATTTCAGGCTTAGTTAATTCTGTGCTCAATATTGTAGGTGCGCTATATCCAAAACTTCCAGCCAATTCAACCGTCTTAGTTAAAATCAATCCAACAGCCCATCCATAATCTATGTGCCTGGGGTTTTGATTTAACTCCTTCCAATCTACGTGTCCCGCTGATTCGACTTGCACATCCGACACCACATATCGCATTACACCTCCCTTTTCTAACATGTAATGCAGAACAGCTTCCAAATCGGGATTACTTGTTAGAGCGTTCCAAGCGAACTTTCGCAAATTTATGATTTGAGGGTCATGTTCTGCACGAGTGTTGTATTCTTGATCGTATAAATACTTACGTTTATAGGATTGAATTGAAAATACTGACTTACAAGAATCAGGACCGTCAACTAAGTCCTGCGCAAAGACGTTGAATGATAAAATGAATCCAAATAAAACTATAATTTTTGGTATCGTAATCGACATAAACAGAGGTTCTCCTGATAATTTAAATACAATTCAATTGTAAGATCCGTTTAGCACGAAGCCAGCTATGTAATTGGGTTCAATATAAACAATTAAAAGATATTTACAATAGACCCTGTAAAAATGAAATGATTCACATTAAGTTGTCAAAAAGTTCAACGCTAAGGAAACTTTAAACTAAGTTCGAGTTGTGCATAATCATTTTCAATGGATTGCATGATTTTTATTGTTTCGATATTGGCTTGATTTGAAAATTGAAATGTTTGAGAGTTTCCAGTAAATTGTGTTTTATTATGTTCTTCCTTCTTAACCCAATATAAGAGTTCTATTGCTGAACCTTGAGGCTTTGAAAGGTACTTTCGCATTAAAAAATGAACTCTAAATTCTTTATTTATGTT
>DAIRER010000423.1:0-2452 GCA_036795495.1 Pseudobdellovibrionaceae bacterium
CTCGAACTTGATTTAAAATTTCTGAGTCCGAAAGTGTTTCCATATCTGTTTCAATATTGGCACCTGCCAAAGGCTGTTCGGCTCGGCATAAAGGAGCTCGAGAATCTTTTTTAAATCGAGATTGTTTTTTTAAGTAATGAAGAAAGTCTTTTTGTTCGACACCGCGAGTGACGAGTCTTAAAAGAGCTCCCTGTCGACCCGAATTTCTGTCGGCAAACTGACGATTTAAAGTTTCGCAAAAGATCCAATCCAACTCTTGGCAGAAATAGGGCTCCCAAGTGATTTGATTCGGAATTTGAAAATCAGACTTCCATCCATGTTGCGCGCCCTCGGGGGAAAGGGTAACTCCAGATGGTGTTCCACAACAAATAAATTGAGATTTCCAATACAGATTATAAAAATACTGATCTAATGCACGCTTAATAAAAAAATCATAAACAGTCATAAGCGGAGCCAGAGGAATACCTAAGTAGTCCTTTACTTTTCCAAAGGATCCTACGCAGGACATCACATTTCCTTCGGAAATTTCAAAGCGGATATAGCGGTCTGAAGCGTCTTCACCAGGAACTAAATCTGGAGTTTTAGAATCTTTAACCCCATATTCGGTTTCTAAATCAGTTACGACGGGAACACCAAATATTTTACCGTCCATCGCAGGGTTTAAATTGGTACTTGTTCCAACATCAGGAGCCATCGAAACAAAAAGTTCACTGGCGGCTTTCCATGCTTTTTCATTCAGAGAAAGTTCTTTTTGAGTTTTAGATAAATTTTTCGTGTCCAATGGAGTGTTGGCAATGCGTGTGATTTTAGCAGTGAGTTGACCCAACATCCATTGGGTGTGGGGGTAACTGGTCAACTTTGTATTGATTTCGAGTGATGTAGGTAAAGGGCCATGCTCTTGCAGTTTTTGATTAAAAATTTTAGAATTTTCAATCTTAATATTTTGTTGAACCTTAAAGTCAGCAAGCAGTTGGTCTCCGCGCTTTTTTAAAAATTGTCCTTCTGGAGAATTCACATCAAAACGCTCAAAAAGTTCCTTGAGTCCTTGCTTTTTTTGGAGCTCTAAAACTTCTTTCTGATCCGGCAAGCTCGAGTGATTTCCGGGTTGAGCGGCATCTTGAAGGCCCCAGCCCTTTAAAGTGTGAGCGATAATAAGAGTGGGACGATTTTTTGATTTTTTTGACTCGAGCATGGCTTCAGAAAGAGCCATGATATCATGGCCTCCAAAATCATGAATCACCTCATAAAGTTCCTGTTCAGTGACAGAATCTAAAAACTTTTTTAAGTGAGGCCGCTCTTTGGCGATTCCTTTTTTTAGGGCCTTCATGTCCTTTACTAAAAGGAGGGCTTGCAATTCATAGTCTTCGAGTTCTTCTTCAATAAATTTTTGAAAAAGGGATCCTTCTTTTTTTGCAAAAAGTTGTAACCGTTTTTTTCCGTGGCGGACTTGAATCACATTCCATCCATTGGCCTTAAGTGTATTTTCTAATCGCTGATCATCTGTTCCATGCATGATTTTTTTATTAGAAATACGATGGCCATCCAAAGATTGTCTATTGTAATCAACAATCCATGTGAGGTTTCCAAGTTCTCGTTCTGCAAAGTCGGGTATGGCTTCAAATAAGGAGCCTTCTCTAAACTCTGAATCTCCAATCAAGGCCCAAAAATGAGCATCTGGAACTTTGAATTCATGTTCCTTGCAATAGCGGTAGGCTAAGGCCAAATAACCGGCCATAACCGCGGGGATTCCAACTGTGCCTGATGGAAAAAAATTAAAATGATCCGGGTCATAGGCTGAATGATAGGATTGAAAAACAAACTCACCTTCACTGGGATATTTACGAAGTCCCATCATAGCTTGATTGGCTTCAGTTAAAGTCAGACGCGAAAAATCAGGCTTTAAAAATAGATCCAATAAATATTGATAAGCATGATCCGTGGGGGAGGCATGGGGCTTGTTTGCAATAAAATCAAAACCACTGCGGGTCACAAGATGTAAAGCTCCCATAATATGAAGAGCGCTGGCAGAGGCTGCAGGATGACCACCCACTTTAGGGTCGCCTTTTTCTTTGTCCGTGCGATGGTTGGCTTGATAGATCATTTGAGTGGCAAGATAATGGGCACGAAGTGCAATTTGATTTAAAAGATCGGGGTTCAGTGATTTTAAATTCACAAGATTCACAGTGGATTCCTTTCATTTTCAAAATATCGTGTATTGATTTACCATTGAGTCAGAATGAGTCAAGGCTTTATAGAGTCAAATGATGTCCTAGAACATTAAGTTTCTAACACAAAATCCCAGCGAATTTGAACAGTGCCATCATTTTCAACAACACCCTTTGGAGGGTTTGGAAATGGCGCAGCAGCTTTAAAAGCTTCGATGGCGGCATCATCTAGATCTTGAATTCCAGAATCACCAATCACTTGAACTTTAACCAAAACTCCCTTTTCA
>DAIRER010000019.1:0-12406 GCA_036795495.1 Pseudobdellovibrionaceae bacterium
AGAGATTTTAGATAAAGTTGGACTTATTTTAAAATAAACTTCAAATATCATAGTCTTCAAAATTAAAAGACCCAAATTAATATTTGGGCCTTTTAAAGTTCTATTTTAAAATTACTATTTTAGAATTTCATTCTTATCGCTTCAACTGAATCACTTCATTTAAAAGTTCATCGGTCGTAGTAATAGTTTTCGCATTGGCCTGAAAACCACGTTGATTTTGAATTAAATTAACAAACTCTGTTGCTAAATCCACAGTCGATCGCTCTAAGGATTTTGCAAAAAGCTTTCCTCGACCCGATGATCCTGCCGCTCCTAGAGATGGACCTCCAGAATCTCGAGACTCTTTCAATCGATTGTTACCTACTTTAAATAACGCTTCTGGATTTTCAAATTTAGCTATAGCAATTTGAGCTAAGTTTGCTGCTTGACCATTTGTATATACGGCAGTCAAAATACCTTCATCATTAAAAGAAAGGTTTGTGATAGTTCCTGCGGCGGCTCCATCTTGTTGCCAACTGATTAGATCAGAACTCTTACCATATTGTTTTGTTCCATCTAGTCCCTTACCACCTTCTGAAATGGCATCACCAAAATTTAATTTCACTTTTTGGTTTTGAAAAGCACCACCAGCAAAATTAAAATCACTTTCGGTCATTTCTTGAGACTCGAGTTTTCCATCCACATTAAATTTAAGAACGCCTTTACACGCTTGAGCTAATTCTCCAGCATTACCACCCGACATCTCTTTTCCATCAATTAATCCATGATATTCCCAATTACGATCTTCTGTTTTATTAAAAAACAATGTCAGTAAATGTTTATTACCCTGACTATCATACATTTCAACACCCGTCGAATAGTGCGATGTTGAATAAGGGTCTTTTATATCAAATTTTTTGTTTGCTTCTTCTCGTGAGTCTAAATTTAAATCCATTTTGATTTCTGCAGTTCCCTTAGCTGGAATTAAAGCCCGTGGAAATTTAACATCCGCAGTTTTATTTAAAACATTTCCCTTTTCATCCGTTTGAAAACCTTGAACTCTTTGATTATCATTAGAAACTAAAAAACCCTCACGATCAAAATGAAATGAACCATCTCGAGTATAAGATTCGCCATCACTCCCTTTAACTTTAAAGTAGCCATCACCAGATATAGATAAATCTGTAGCTTTTTCTGTAGCATCCACATTACCCTGAGCTAAAATAGGATTTACGGCACCAATTTTTACTCCGCGTCCAATCTGGTTACCACCCAAAATCCCTTTTAGATTTTTTGAAATGATATCTTGAAACTCCGCACGACTGGCTTTGAAACCAACGGTGTTGGCATTGGCAATATTATCACCAATAACGCCTAATGCTTCACCTTGTGCAGTTAAACCGGATACACCGGTGTATAAAGAAGAAAGAATACCCATAATGACCTCCATGTCATGTGACGGCGTCAATCCATCGGCCGTCGCTGGAGGGCCCCCTGAAAAGGACCGGCCCTGTTGTTTATATTTTCGAACTAAAAATTACATCACGATAGTACTATCAATGTTGGTAAATACATTCTCCTTTAATGCACTCTTATCCATCACCGTAACCACCGTATTATTTTTTACACTTACAATCAAAGCAGAATCGTTCATCAAAATTAAAGAGTCTTTGGCACCCTTAGCACTCGCCTTGGCGACAGCCTCGTTTAATTTTGTAATATCTGTTGGCGAATAAAATATTCCGCGACTTTTCATTCGATCCAAAGCATGGTTTGAAAACTTAACACCTTGAGATAAAGAAGCTCCATTCAAACTCTCAGATTGTTTTACATTCAATTGAGAATTTAAAGTTTCCTTAAAGCTCGGTCCATCGCCCACTTTGGGCATCGAGTTCGTCCCACCGGGTTTTAACTCCGGAGAGATTGGACTGATTGGATTACCAAGCTTTGTTATGTCCACTTTATTTAATCTCCTTATTCACTTTGTCCATCATCTCTCTAGAAAGACCAACAGACTCAAAAATATTTGTCTTAACCTGAGAAGATAACGGCAAATCTGGGTCTTGCCTATTAGCTTCTGGCTTTACTTGCACTGGTTTACTTGTTTCAGTATCTCCCGCACTCACCTTAGGATTCAAGTCCTGAGTTGATATTTCATTTAATTTCTGGTCATTCCTCATAAGACTTGGGTCAACAATCTTCTTTACATCTCGCATGCGGATCGTTTGATTTCCAATCAAAAGTACAGGTCCTTGCTGAGAATAATTTATTCCTGTGATTTGACCAGAAAATTCTGTATTAATCGCAATTTTCGCACCACTCGCCTCTTCGCCTTCAGCAAAAAATTGATAATCCCCTGCAGGTAAAGACATCCCATTTTCACTTTGCCCATTCCAAGAAACTCTATTTTGACCTTGCTTTAAATCATTCATATCAATTTTTCGAACAACTTCACCTTGAGCATTTCGAATACGAACAACAACCTTTGAAGCATCTTTTCCTAAATTAAATTCTAGATCATGTATTTTATCATTTGCGGCTCGTACAATTTTTGAAGAGTCGCCTTCAACGGCTTTTCCAATTAGATTAAGTGCTTGATAATTTTCAGAAGGTTTCTGGCCATTTTTTATATCAGTTAAAGTTGTATTCATATTTTGCATTTGTTCTAAACTTGTAAAGCTTGCTAACTGAGCCGCCATTTCATGACTTTTTAAGGGATTGGTAGGATCCTGATTTTTCATTTGAGTCAACATCAACTTAAAAAATGCATCTCTATCCATTGAGTTATCACCCGTGGTTCGCACTTTTTTTGTGGGATCCACCCAATTGGGATCAGCCACTTTATTAAGTACAGCGCCAATATCTTCCTCTCCAATTTTTTTTAGATCTTGTGCACTTAAATTTTTAGGACCATCCTCCTTCGAGGATGATCCTTGAACTTCACCAAAAGCTTTCGTCGTAAATTTCGTAGACATATAAGTCATTTTTTCTCCTTTAAGCTACCATATTTAAGCCAGAACCTTTGGATCCGACAACGCGTTTTTTAGCAGCAGCACTTGATGTTACTGGTTCTAAGGGTTCAGTTTTTCGGGCAGATCCAAGATTATCCCACCTTAATTCAGCATAGGATTTTCCTTGCTGATGAGGACTTCCAAAGTTCTGATGAAATTGTGACCAAAACTGTTGTGTAGACTGACGAGGATCTTGCTGAGAAGACTGTTGAGAGGATTGCTGTGAATCAAATCCAGAACGACCCCCTTGGGCAGACATATCTGTAGATAGTGATTTTACAACATCAACCTGGACGGCATCCATACTCAAGTTATGATTTGATAAACTTTTTTTAAGTTCACTAAATCCACCTTCAATCATATTTTTTGCTTCTTGAGAGCTCGCCTGCATTTGAATACCTACTTTTCCATCATTAACAGCAACCATCAGTCGAATTTCTCCAAGTCCCTCTGGATTCAATTGTACCTTAACCTCGCCTCCTCCTTTTTTAATCAAAAAGTTAGCTTGGCTTAAAACTCTTTTAACATTGGCATCCGCCTGGTCATCAGAAACTTGAAAATCACGACTTAACAATGGCTGAGCTCCCTTGGCTGTAGTAGAAATTGAATCAACAGACTTTAACCCGGCCGATCCAACAAAAAATGAATTGATATCATTTGATTTTGAAACACGTCCTTCTGATCCATCCTCTTTTGTTTTGCCTTGAGAATCTCCATCGTTCAAATTGAATTTACTTTTCTGAGATTCAGCACCCTGAGCACCCTGTATTGATGAGATCACCTGTGTCGTTTCTGGAGCTATTGTACTCAACTCCTCAAAAGAAGATTTAACCTCAGTAGGATTCATAGAGTTTTGAGCTGAAAATTCTTGAGGAATTCTATTTGAATTATAGAATAAATCCTCGTTATATTTTAACAACTCTTCACTCAATTTCCTTTGATTTAAACCAAATGCCATAATTCCAGTTAACTTTTCAGGTGTTAAAACACCTTTTGGACTCGGATTTTGATTCTCAAAGAATTTTTGATTTTGATTCTCGAAATTTTGATTCTCAAAATTTTTGGGCTCAAAATCTTTATACTCTTTTGATAACTCAACTTCCAAAGTGTCAGCTAGTGGGTTAGTTATTGGCTCACTGAGTGGTTGGCTTGATAAATCCACTAATTCATTTGAGCTCACAGCTTCAGGTTTTGGCCAAAACTGAGACTGCATAGAATCTAAATTTTTGTGCATCAACTCTTGGTGTTGCTTCTCATCATTCACTCGTTGCAACATCGCTAACGTTAATGGACTTAAATTTTTCTCTTGTCGCCCCATTAAACCTGTCTGATTTAAATTTAATTGGGATAAATTTAAATTTTCAAAATTAGGAGAGGGCATTAATTCTTTTAAGTTTTGAATAAATGCCAACACCATAGACATAGCTTTTTCCTGATCTTCTTTTGAAAGGCCCAATTGTTTTACGGCACGCAAAGCCGCATCTTCAACTGATAAGCCGACAGAGTTCTGTGATTGAGCTTCAATGCCTTTAACCAATCGGGTTACAGGTATCTTGAATTCACCCTCAAATGAGTCCATGAATTCTATAACTACTTTATCTTTTTTAGGACTTGTAGTTAACGTTTGTACTGCAGATTTTAAGTTTTCTTTTTCTAACCTTGGACTTAACTCTGCATCAAACCCTGCCGCATCATCACTTCCTGAAGGATCTGGCCCCCGTGGCAAATCTGCACCCGCAACTTTTGGCGGTCCTAAATTAATCATTTCTGCAAACAATTTTACCTCCTTTTATAACCTGCTTGTTTTTCTGATATTGATTTTGCTTTTTCAGGTTTTAATAAATTCATTACTTCAGCGGCCGGCTTACGTTTCATTCGAGCTAAAATCTCGACAGCTAAATCTTCTTCCATCGCTTCAAAAACTTTAGCGGCCTGAGGGGGCTTCATACTTGTATACATTTGAACTAAACCATCAATTTTTTGTGAATCAATATCGACTTTATCTTTAAGTTGATTTGAAATCGAATCTCTTAAAGATTGTAACTCTTTAATCTTAGATTCAACTTCAGCTCTCTGAGCTTCTAATTCAGTTTCTATTTTATTTAGTTCTTTTTCTTTTTCATCCATTTGCAATAGTCGATCATTAATATAACTTAAATGATCTACTTTTTTATCTTCCAACTCTTGAACAAGGTTTTTAGAAGGTGAAGTTGAGTTCTCCTCAGTCGAATCATTATTTTCATTTTTTAATTCTTGGTTATTCGATTCTGTTTTAGGTTTATCTGTATCTTCCTTAGATGATTCTGCATGAGAAGAAGAAAGTATTGAGACTTCTAATCTCTCAACGAACTTAATAATATCATCAATAGCATATAGACCTAACGTTAGAACGAGAATTCCAAGAAATGCAGTTGTTGGGATTTTCCAATTCAGTTTCTTTTCATTTTTATTTTTAATTTCGTTTTTTATTTCTTTTTTCATTGATACTTGATTTGAATGAATTAATTTTTCCAATTCAGAAACTCGCATCCCTTCAACTGAAGAATGACTTTGAACTGATTTTTTCACTTTACTGAAATGCTTTTTGTAACCATCAGTCATTTTAGCTTCCTTTTTCCTTCTCTTTATAAAACATTCGGATAGAACTTTGCTCATCTGAATTTTTTTGCTCAATTTTACTTACTTCACTTAAAAACTCATTTTTTTTCTTATCTTTCAGCTTATCCATTATTTTATAATCAATTGCCTTTTGCTGCAAAATTTCTCGCTTCGCCTCGACTATTTTTTCAATTTCCTTGACCTTTGACCTTTGAATTTCAATACGTACATCTTGCCCTTTAATAAATTGATCAATATCTGCTAGTTCACGTTGAGGCTTCCCACCATGTGTCTGCAGAGTAAAAGCCCGCTGTCGTGCTTTACTAATTTCATTGATCATTTCATCCATGACATCAATGGCCTGACGTTTTTTTTCATCGGCTTCATAAAAATCTTTTTGCGCTAATATTTCTAATCTTTTTCTGTGCTGTAAAACTTTTTCTAAACGAAATAAAAACTTCATTTTTCTGTCTCACTATCTAAACAATTTTGACATCTCATTAATTGAAATTGAAAAATTTGATTTTTCTTCGACCTTTTGTCTTAAATACGATTCAATTCGATCCATGTTGGCAATGGCTTCGTCAATTTTGGGATTTGCTCCTGATTTATAGGCCCCAATATTTATTAGATCTTCAGCTTCTCGATAAATCGCAAGATTTTCTCTTAACTTTTGCGCGTAATTTGAATGTTGTGAGCTAACCACATTTTTCATGACACGACTTGCACTTTGTAAAATATCTATCGCAGGAAAGTGCCCTTTTTGAGCTAACGATCGACTTAAAACAATATGTCCATCCACAATAGATCTTACAGCATCTCCAATAGGATCATTAACATCATCCGATTCAACCAGGGTTGTATATAGACCAGTAATACTTCCTTCGCCCTCAAAAGATCCAGCTCGCTCTAAAATTTTAGGCAAGGTTGAAAACACACTCGGTGTATATCCTTTTGTTGATGGCGGCTCTCCCATACTCAGTCCGATTTCTCTTTGAGCCATTGAAAAACGCGTGATCGAATCCATCATCAATAAAACATTTTTGCCCATAGAAGAAAAATATTCAGATATGGCAACGGCAACATAGGCTCCTCTCATTCTTAAAAGTGGACTCTGGTCACTCGTTACACTCACCACTACGCTTTTCTTCATTCCTTCGGGTCCCAAATCATTTTCAATAAATTCTCGAACTTCTCGACCTCGTTCCCCGATCATCGCTATCACATTCACATCGGCTGCGGTGTAGCGAGCAATCATTCCTAAAAGAACTGACTTTCCGACACCAGATCCAGCAAGAATAGCGACACGCTGACCTTGCCCAACGGTTAATGCCCCATTGATGGCCCGAATACCCAAATCCATTGGTGTGCGTATTGGCTTTCGATCTAAGGGATTTCTCGCTTCTGAATATATAGAAACTTCTTTAAAATCTTCGACCTCATCTTTACCATCAATCGGCACACCCATTCCATCTACAATACGCCCTAATAACTTATCAGACGCTTTGACCGTAGCCACAGATCGAGTCATTATAATTTTTGAGCCCATTGAAACACCTTGCATGTTTCCAAGGGGCATCATTAAAACTTGACGATCTTTAAAACCAACCACTTCAGCTGCAAAGGATTTATCTAATCCGCTGGGAAATATTTGAACAACACTTCCCACACTCGCTCCAGGGAGCGTTCCTTTAATTAACATCCCAATGACTTCTGTCACTTTTCCGCTTTCTCTAGAAAGATGCCCCATATTCATCAAAAGTTGATCATATTTTTCCCATTGAATTTGATTTTGAGGCATTTATAATTCTCCGGTTTTTTATACAGCAATTAGATTTTTAGATTTTGGAAGTGTTTCAACTAAATTTTTATAAAGTTGCTCGAGTCTTTGATCAATACGTGAATCTATAACTCCAAAATTTGTTTCAACAATACAACCACCAAGAGTCACATCATCACTACCAACAAATTTTATATTTTTTGTAAAATCAAATTCTCTACCTGTTTGTTGTTTTAATTTTTCTACATATTCAAATTGCTTATCATTTACTGTTACCGAAATATTTTCATCACCTTGAGAAAGACTGACCGCTTGTTTTAAAACTTCTAAAATGACTTCGTTCTGTTGTTCCACTTCTCGATGTACGACTTGTTTTGCCATTCCATATACTAATTTCAACATAAATGACTCATTAAAACTTAAAAGTTCAGACTTTAACTGAGTAAAGTTATTTAAAATAGCTTCTATTTGAGTTAAACCCTCTTCTATTTCCTTAGAGTAATGCGCAAAGGCTTCTTTTTTGCCTTCTTCTAAGCCAATACTCTTTCCTTCAGAATAGGCACTCTCTTCAATCTCTTTTAATTTCTCAAGCATTTTTTCATCTGCAAGATCTTCGATTTTCTTTTCTTCAATATGCTGAATACCGGTTTGTACTTTTAATGGAGCCCCCATCACAAAATCAGAACCCTGTGCTTTAGAAGACAAATAGTCAAATGCCTGCTGACTTGTTTTTAAATCAATACGTAATGGATGATATTCTAAAATCTGACGACTTGCTGTCTCTTTATCAAGTCGTTTATTGGACTTCATAAATTCACCCCTGTCTTTTGATTACACCATGGCATCTTCAGATCCACCTCTAGCAATAAGAATTTTACCTTCTGCTTCTAATCTTCGAGCGACATTTACTATTTCTTGTTGTGCTGTCTCTACATCAGAAAGCCTAGATGGCCCCATACTCGACAGATCTTCTTTTAACATTTCTGCAGCACGAGCAGAAATATTTTTAAATATTTTAACTCGAATTTCCTCGCTGGCCGTTTTAAGCGCCAGTAATAATTTATCATTCGCCACCTCTTTAAGAAGGGCCTGAATACCACGGTCATCAATTTTAACAATATCATCAAATACAAACATCAGTTTTCTAATTTCTTCAGCAAGTAATGGGTCCTTTTCTTCTAATCTAGACATAATTGATGATTCTGTATTTTTATCCATTACGTTGAGCATTTCAGCAACGGGTTGAACTCCCCCAAGAGCCGATTGTTCAACAGTTGCCGTATTTGATAATTGATTTTTTAATACGCGATCAATTTCAGCAATTAATTCAGGATCGACATGTTCTAAATTTGCAATTCGTAATACCACTTCGGCTTGTAAAGTTTCGGGTAGTCGCTTTAAAACTTCACCCTTTTTTTCAGGCTCTAAATGCGCTAAAATTACGGCGACAGTTTGAGGATGTTCATTTACTAAAAATGTGGCTAGGGACTTTGCATCTACAATTTCTAAAGATTCCAACGTTCTTTGTCCTGCGTTTACTATACTAATTCCACCCAATATACCGCGAGCACGCTCTTCACCAATCGCATCAACGATGATATCTTTACCAGCAATACCATCCGAAAATATATAATCTTCTGACTCTGAAATCATTTCATAATATTCTTCTAAAACTCTTTTAGTTATATGAACGGGTACAACTCTATATTTTGTCATTTGATTTAATAGTTTTCGGATATCGCTATCATCAATATTTTTAAACAAAACTTTTACCGCATCTTTACCTAAGTAATTTACAAGTATTGCAGCTTTATCGAAGCCTTTTAAACTTTCATAATCAACATTTTCTAACTTTTGTACTTTCATTTAGACTTCCTTTCTTACCAACCACATACCAAAGGCACTGCCGGCTTTCTCTTCATCTTTTTGCATCATTGATATAATTCGATCTTTCAAAAGCTCACTTTCCGCTTTTTCAGGATCTAATGACTCTTGTAAAATTGGAAGGGCCGCAGACATTCCTGGCAAACTATTATCAACAGCTTGTAACTCTTCCAATTCCTCAATTGTTCTTGGCAACATATCTTCAACAGACTCTCTAAAACTATCTGTAATCCATTGAGCAAAGGGACGAATAATTACAAAAAACAATAAAACCAAAAAGAGAACAAAAATCCCCCATCGGAGTAAGGCGAGTACGATTTTTCGTTTATCTAAATCTGTTATAATTTTATTAGCTTCATTAAAATCTTCTTGCTGAAATTGAACACTTTCAATTTTAACAGAGTCGCCTCGGCCTGTATTGAATCCGATTGTATTTTTGACTAAATCTTCATATTTTCTAATTTCTTCAGGTGTTCTTGGATTCCATTGACTTGACGTCGTTCCATCCTCTTTTTTCGTTTCAACTAAAACACCATCAACAATGACGGCAACACTTAAACGTTCCAAACCACCAGCCACTTCTTTTATATTTCGAACTGTTTTTGGAACCTCATAGTTTTTAGTTTTCATTTCTTTTTTAACATCTTGTTTGAAACCAACCTGTCCATTTTCTTCTGCTCCAGGTAAGTTCGCACGTGCTCCAGGAACACCCGCAGGATTTGTCCTAGAACCATCTAAACTTTCTTCTTCACTTTGTTCAGAACGAATAGCTGTTTTTTCGGGATCAAGAATTTCTTCAACAGCGGTAATGCTTTTATTATTTAAAGTGGCATCCACTTTAGCTACCACTTTTGCCTGTCCTACCACTTTAGACAAAATGTGCTCAATACGTTCTTCTAAATTTTTTTCAACTTTACTTTTTAAATCACTCAACTCATCAGAACCAGCAGACATTCCGTCTGATTTTCTAGTTAAAACCTTACCTCTTTCATCAAGAACTGTTACATTTTCTGGGTCCATTCCCTCAACAGCATTACTGACTAAATATTTAATTCCACGAATTTGCTCAGGACCTAACTCTTTGCCTTGATGTAGTTCGACAACAACAGAAGCTGAGGCCTTCCCCCCCTCTTCTAAGAATGTTTTTTTATTTGGCAATGCTAAAATGACTTTTGATTGTTTAACCGAGGATAGTGAATTTATCGCTCTCGTTAACTCTCCCTGCAAGGCTCTTTGATAATTCACTTTTTGAGTATAAGAATTGGCACTGAAATCTTGCTTATCAAAAATCTCAAGCCCCATAGATCCCATTTTATTAGAGCCCATTTCTGACATAAGAGTCATCTGAGTAGAATGTAAAAGCTCTTTTGGTACTGATATTGTATTTCCTTCATTTTCAAGTTTAAAAGGAATATTCTTTTCTTTCAGCTTAGAGATAATTGACGAAACTTGATCTCCAGGAATATTTGTTAATAGTGGTGCAAAATCACTACCAAATGCCATGAAACTCATAATTAAAGCTGCTGAAATTCCAATCAAAACAGAAGCAATGATTGCTAATTTTTTTGTTGGACCTAAACTTTTATAAAACTCTCTAAATTGAACAAAAATTCCCGTAAATAATTTATTCACAGCATTCCTCCCCGAAACTTAAACCTGCATTCTCATTATTTCTTGATAAGCATCTATTATTTTATTTCTAACTTGCACCATTAATTTTAAGGCAATATCAGCCTTCTCAGCTGTAATCATAACTTCTGCAACATTATCAGTTTTACCTGTTGCCAAATTTTGAATAGATTTATCAGAAGCCTTTTGAAGTTCATTTACTTTATCAATTGCTGAATTTAAAGTATCTTGAAATGAACTTCCTTTTATCGAAGAACTTGACTCGGTATTATTAAACGCTTTTGATCCTGAAGATCGAATTTCGCCAGTTTCTAGAAAGTTCTGAGCATTTGTAACTGAAAAATTATTCATAATTTATTATCTCCCAATTTCCAGAGCACTTAAAGCCATATCCTTACTTGCCTGTAAGGCCGAGACGTTAGCCTCGTAGGATCTAGTGGCTTGAATCATATTTGTCATTTCTTCCATTAGGTTTACATTAGGATAGGCAACATATCCCTCTGGATTTGCATCAGGATGATTGGGTTCATATTTCAGAAGTGGTGCTTTTGTGTCCGGTAATACATCTGTAACCTGCACGCGACTGAATTGACTTTTTGGATCCGTTGCCATTAAAATCTCTCCAAAGGATTTAGCATCAGGCATAGCTTCAAAAACGACATCTTTACGACGATAGGGACCACCTTCTGGTGACTTAGTTGTGTTAATATTTGCAATATTTGATGATATTGTATTCATGCGAATACGCTGAGCAGCCATTCCACTTCCACTGATTCTCATTCCTGTCATAAAATCAGCCATAAATTACCTTCCCTCTGAAGCAGCATATTTTAGTGCTGCCATTTTTTTATTAATCAATTGAAGAGCGGCTTTATACAAAATTGAATTTTCAGAAAGTTGCGACATTTCATTTTCAATATTAACAGTGTTGCCATCATTATTAACAACACCGTCTGGATTTTCATAAATATCTGGTCTGATTTTATTTGCAGCAACAGATCCAAGAGCAAAATGGTCAGAACTCGAAGCCGATAAAGAATTCATACCTTCCATATCGAGGGCTCTAGTGAGAGCTTCTTCAAAATCGATTTTCTTGGCATGATAACCAGGAGTTTCAGCATTGGCTATATTTGAAGAGGTGATATTATGTCTTAGCTGTCGCATATTTAATGATGTTTGCAGCGCCTGTGTTGTTTTATCAAATAAACCAGACATTAATTACCTCCTGCTCCCGCATCCACTTCAGCTTTTGACATAGCGGGAATTCGTTTTATATATTTTTTATAATCATCATTCCAGGCAGCCTCTTTCAACCGCTCTTGAGACAAGGAAGACCAAAATTGATTTTCTTTGCCCTTAAATTGGCTCCAGACTTCAGTTGCTTTTTTTATTTGACCCTCTTTAAAAAAAAGTTCTCCTAATTTATATCTTACAGACGCCAAGGGATATTTCTCTTCAAATAAACTTAAAAGTTCTTCAGTTGTTTTAATGTAATTTGCTTGATCCTTCAGATCATAATAAATTG
>DAIRER010000424.1:0-2440 GCA_036795495.1 Pseudobdellovibrionaceae bacterium
ATAGTTTAAGAAAGCTTGTCAAAAGAGAAGTGTTAAAGAAAATTCAGGAGTCGCTTATGATGCCTATAACTCCGGTCGACAAACGGATGCCTATGGAAATGGACTTTATGACGATGGAAGGGATAAAATTAGTGGATTTCCCGAAGTCAGGGATTTGGATAAAAATTTAAAGTTTTTATCAGAAGATAAATCATTTTCCTATGATCCCAAGGCGGGAACTTTTAAGTTAGGTGATAAAACATTAAAACTTTCTGATGTAAAATCTAAAGCAGCCATGGCTGCCGCGGGAATTCCCAGTTCTCTGATTGATCAAACCTGGGCCGAGGCAGAAAAAGCCGCGCAGGATGCAGAAAAAAAAGTGGCTGCAGTTGATAAAGATGGCCAAGGTGGTGGCGGTGGATACGGCGGTGGGTCAGGGATTACGGACATTGTTGTTGTTGAAGATGGTGCTGGGGAAGATTTATATGGAAATAACGGAAAAAATGGAAAAGACAAACAACCTAGAGACCCAGCCGGGGTTGCTGGAATGTCGAAAAGCTACTATGGAACACCTATTGGCGTTGCCATGGATAATATCTTTTTAATGATGAACCGCCGGTATATCGTAAAAGATAAACAAAACACCTTTTTTGGCAAATCAGAGACGCCCCCCAGTCCATAGACCGTCTGCGTAAGCCGTTCTCGTTTGTTTTAATAAAATCTATGTGTAATAAAATCAACATTGTATGAGTTTATCAAGAAAATGGCGATTTCGCCGGCGGGCCCTTATTAAGCTTTTACCCTTTTACCTAGGTTTAAAAACCTTTGGAGCTCTTGCTCAGTCCGCGTCGCCAGGCGTAGGTCTTCAGTCCGGAGACCATTTTCAACACCGTCGCATTAAGGGTACAGTAGAGGTTCAATGCCTTTCCAATAAAGGTGCTGAAAACCGAAAAATTGTTTGTCGTGATACCGTATTAACACCCAAAAGCTTTGATTACTTTATTGGCCCCATCCTTCCGGGAGCAGATACTATCGTTTTAAATCAACAATCAATCCCCTACAACGGCCAGACAGGTGTCAGTAAAGAAATGGTCAACCTTTGGAGGACTGGGTTTTTCGCTAAACCCCTTCTGAAAGAAGGACGAAATGAAATTCAATACACTTTACTAGAAAAAAACACACCCAAACAATCAGGAGTGTTTTATGTGGAAGTTGAACGAGCAGAACCCAAGCTTTGCCCTTCAGATACGATCCGCCTCTTTGATTCGGCGGATTGTAATTCTTATTATTCTATATGTCAGCAGTACTTTGAAACACACAATTACTGTCTGAATTAAACTTCTTTGATGATGGCTTTTTCAGTCAAGAATTGAATGACCTTCTCTTCTGTGATCATATAATGCAATCGGTTGGTCTGCTCGTAGGAAGAATAATATTCTTTCACTCGTGCCAAATCAATGCCGGTCTGTTTTGCGTATCCAACTAACTTGTTATCAATATCGTCCGATGTTGAACTTAAGTTGTGCTTCTGAGCAATGGCATCTACTAAAAATTGAGCCTGAACCATCTCTTTAGCTGTATTTTCAAAGTCATTATCCCACTTGGATACATACTCTTTAAATCCGGCCTCATCCAAACCTTGTTTTTTCATTTTATCTTCAAAGTCCTTAACAAGAATTTCTTTTTGCTCCTTCAAAAGACTTGCTGGGACATCCACGGGGTTGTTTTTAACAAGCTCTTTTAAAAGTTTATTTCGAAAATCCTCTTCTAGCTTTTTAGACTCAGAAGCTTCAAGATCTTTTCGGATATCGGCCTTTAAAGTATCAATGGAGCTTGGACCTCCAATGGTCAGTAAAAACTCATCAGTGAGCTCGGGTAAATTTTTGACATTTATACCCACTAGCTGAACTTGAAACTCAACAGGTTTTCCCTTTAAGGCGTCCACATGATAATTTTCAGGAAATTTTAAAAGAAGTCTTTTTTCGTCATTCAGGTTCATGCCGACAATGCCCTCTTCAAAACCTTCGATAAAACTTTTGGAACCTAATTCAAGCTTATGGTTTTTGCCCGTGCCACCCTCTAAAGGCGCGTTATCCACAAATCCTTCAAAATGAATCACGGCCACATCCCCCATTTGAGCGGGACGGGTTTCAGTTAAGGACTCTTCCTTGGCATGGGCTTTTTGAATGTTTTCTATAACTTTAGTGATGCGGGATTCGTCAAAGTTGAGCTTTTGTTTTTCAACTTCAAGACCTTCATATTTTTTTAATTGAACTTCGGGTCGGATTTCAAAGTGCGCCGTAAAAGAAAACTCTTCAGTTTCTGAAGGGTCATTAAACTCGAATTCAGGATAATTAATAGGGTTTAACTTGTGTTCATCAAGGGCTTTAGAGTAGCTAGAGCGGATCAACTCATTCGCAACATCTTTTCTGACTTCGTCTTTGTACATGGTTTTGATGGT
>DAIRER010000425.1:0-2438 GCA_036795495.1 Pseudobdellovibrionaceae bacterium
ACATTGTTGGCATAGTTATAGGTTGCACAGGAACTTAAAAGTAACCATGCTAAAAACAAAATGTTTTTCAAGTTATTCTCCTTTTGTCGTTAAATTGATTTTTTAGTACGTTCAATTAGTGTGTTAAAGTCTTTTAAAAAAATCAAGCATAGACTTTGCATCGCCGCGAAAGAGAATTTTGGGTTGACGTCGTTCAAGGCTCGTTTCATAGAGAGGGTCATAATAATAAATCAGTAGAAGTTGAATCCAGTTTAGATTGGGTTCAATGTTTTTTGTTTTTAAGAAAATTTCTTCGGATTGAAGAATTGATTTTTGGATTTCCTCAGAGCGTAAGCCTCCCAATTTTTTAGAAATATTTTTGGTAGCCCTTTTGAAATCTTCAAAAATGGATTGAATGGAGGCTTCATTCAAAGCTGAATCTAAAGGAGACTTTACATAATCCATCAAAATATTTTGAACTCGATTCTCTAGCGTTTCTTCAAGATAAACCAAATCCGAGGATCTTAGGCTATTAAACAAGGACTCTGGTTGTACAATTTTTCCAATCATTCGACTTTCATCTTCGATAGCAAAAAGTCCGTTTTGATTTTGGTTTTGATTTTTAATAAGATTTAAACTCAAATGGTTTTCAAAATCCACCTGAGAGGGTTGGGGTGTTTTAAATCCACCAAAAGCGGAGCCGCGATGATGTGCTAGCTTTTCTAAATTCACGGTGGGGTAAAAGGATTCTAGGTTTTCAAGGAATTGGGTTTTATGGCTCCCAGTTCTTCCAGAGACCACGATAAATTGATTGTTAAGACAATATTGATCCGTAAGGTCTATAAGTTTTTGTCGGGTTTTTTTATAGCCACCTTGTAATAGGCGCAGAGAGTGTCCCTCTTCAGAAAGCCATTTTTGAACTGTTTGGGATCGTAGTCCCCCTCGAAAACAGTAAAGAATGGATTCGGGGTTTTGTTTTATAAAAGTCTTCCAGGACTCTAGGCGTTCGCGTTTGATTGTTCCTGAAACCAACTCATGCCCTCGCTGGATGGCGGCGTCTTGGCCTTTTTGTTTATAGCAGGTGCCGACATCGGCACGTTCCAAATCATTTAACAGGGGTAGGTTCACGGCACCAGGTAGCGAGCCCTGTTGAAACTCTATGGGCGCACGCACATCAATCAGTGGATTTTTCTTAACCAGAAGGGGAATTAATTCTTCAACAGTGATGCGTTCTAGGTGAGTGGTCATAGAAATATATTTACCCCTTGGTACAATTTGAGATACAGAAACATTGAGTTCATTTCACATTCTTTCTAGGATATATCAATGGGTTTTTATGATTTACAATAATTCTTACCAAACGTTACCTGAATTTTTTTATTCGTATTCTTCTCCTGAAGTTTTACAAAATCCTGAAATGGTTTGTTTGAATCGTTCTTTGGCAGAAGACCTAGGTCTATGGGGTTCAAAGTATTTAAGTTTAGAATTTCTTTCAGGTAAAGCTCTTCCGGCCCCTTTACGCTCGATCAGTCAAGCCTATGCGGGACATCAATTTGGGTATTTTAATATTTTAGGAGATGGTCGAGCCCATATTTTAGGTGAGATTAAAGACCCTCAACATAGGATTTGGGATATTCAGCTCAAGGGGTCTGGACGTACGCCCTATTCTCGACGGGGCGATGGAAAAGCGACGCTGGGGCCAATGTTACGAGAGTATATTATTTCTGAAGCTATGAATGCGTTAGGTGTGCCGACGACAAGAAGTCTCGCTGTTATAAAAACGGGCGAGCTTGTCGAAAGAGAATCTCAATTACCGGGAGCCCTTCTTGTTCGAATTGCTGCAAGTCATATTCGTGTGGGCACTTTTGAATATGCCCATTACCAAGACCATTCCTCTGCCCAGCACCGAGACTCGAAGAGCGGGGATCGCATCGCCGTAAAGTCCCTGGCAGATTATACGATTCAAAGGCATTTTCCAAAAATGGTGGGGGATTATGAATCCTTTTTAGAAGAAGTGATCGATCGACAGGCTTCGTTGGTCGCTCAGTGGATGGGCTTTGGGTTTATTCATGGTGTGATGAATACAGACAATATGTCCTTGTCGGGTGAAACTATAGATTATGGTCCCTGTGCCTTTATGGATGAATTTGATTTTAATACGGTCTTTAGTTCCATTGATCGTGAGGGGCGCTATGCCTTTGGACGTCAGCCCGCCATGGCTCATTGGAACCTGACCAAGTTTGCAGAAACTCTGTTGCCACTTTTAGATGAATCACAGGATGTAGCCATTCAGAAGGCTCAGAAAAAGATAGACTCATTTCAAACAAAATTTGAAAACTACTATTTTATGATCTTAAGAAAAAAATTAGGTTTAAGTGCAGGAAAATCTGAAGATCATACTTTAGAAGATCATACTTTAGAAGATCATACTTTAGAAGATCATACTTTAGAAGATCATA